>NZ_JBSGXU010000270.1:0-8825 GCF_053610205.1 Streptomyces sp. NPDC054932
GGCCCGCACCTTCGACGTCGCGCCCGCACGGGCCGCCCTGGAGCGGCTGCTGCCGCGCCACTGGCGGCAGTTCGCGCTCGTGCCCGACACCACCGCCGCCGCCGACACCTTCACCGTGTCCGGGACCGCCGGCGCGATCACCGTGCGCGGCAGCACCGGAGCCACCCTCCTCACGGGCGTCGGCTGGTACCTCCAGCACGTCGCCGGGGTCGACATCGGCTGGCCCGGCGACAGCATCGGCATGCTGCCCTCCCGGCTGCCGCCGGTCCCCGCACCGGTCACCCGCAGCGCGCAGGTCCCGCACCGGTACGCGCTGAACGACACCGACGACGGGTACTCCGGCCCGTACCGCTCCTTCGAGGAGCACCAGCGGCAGATCGACCTGCTCGCGCTGCACGGCATCAACGAGGTGTTCGTGCAGGTGGGCGCCGAGTACCCGTACTACCGGGCGCTCCAGGGGTTCGGCTACTCCGCCCGGGAGCTGCGGGAGTGGATCCCCGGCCCCGGCCACCAGAGCTGGTGGCTGCTGCAGAACCTGAGCGGTTTCGGCGGCCCCGTCACCGAGCGGCTGATGCGCGAGCGCGCCGAGCTGGGCGGGCGGATCGCCGAGCAGCTGCGCGGGCTCGGCATGACCCCGGTGCTGCCCGGCTACTTCGGCACCGTGCCGCCCGGGTTCGCCGCGCGCAACCCGGGGTCGGCCACGGTGGCGCAGGGCGACTGGGCGGGCTTCGACCGCCCGGACTGGCTGGACCCCGCCTCGCCCGTGTTCGGGAAGCTGGCCGCCGCGTACTACGCCGAGCAGCGCGAGGTGTTCGGGGACAGCACGATGTACCGGATGAGCCCGCTGCACGAGGGCGGCCAGACCGGCTCGGTCGACGTCGCCGCCGCCGCGGGCGCCATCCAGGGCGCCCTGCACGCCGCCCACCCCTGCGCGCTGTGGGCGGTGCTGGGCTGGCAGGACGACCCCACCGCCGAGCTGCTGGCCGGGGTGGACACCTCGAAGCTGCTGATCCTGGACGGGCTCTCCGACCGGTACAACCGGCTGGACCGCGAGGCCCGTTGGGGCGGCGCCCCGTACGCCATGGGCACGATCTACAACTTCGGCGGGCACACCACGGTCGGCGCGAACAGCTCCGTGTGGATCGAGCGGTTCGGCCCCTGGCGGGACAAGGCGAACAGCGCGCTCGCCGGGATCGCCTACCTGCCGGAGGCCACCGGGACCAACCCCGCGGCTTTCGACCTCTTCACCGACCTGGCCTGGGAGCGCGGGCCGATCGACCAGCGCGCGTGGTTCGCGGACTTCGCGGCCCGCCGCTACGGCCGCCCCGACCCCGCGGCCGCCGCGGCGTGGGAGGAGCTCCGCAAGGGCCCGTACAGCACCTCCTCGGGACTGTGGTCGGAGTCGCAGGACAGCCTGTTCACCGCCCGGCCGAGCCTGACCGCGGCCGGGGCGGCGTACTGGAGCCCCAAGTCCATGCGCTACCCGGCCGCTTCGGTGCGCAGGGCCCTGGACCACCTGCTGAAGGTGGATCCGGCGCTGCGCGGCTCCAGCGCCTACCGCTTCGACCTGGTGGACACCGCCCGGCAGGCCCTCGCCAACCACTCGCGGGTGCTGCTGCCGAAGATCAGGACCGCCTACGAGGCCAAGGACCTGACCCGCTTCCGCTCACTGACGGCCGAATGGCTGGACGGAATGCGGAAGCTGGACGCGGTCACCGGATCGGACCCGGCCTTCCTCCTCGGCAGCTGGCTCTCCGGGGCCCGCTCCTGGGGCGCCGATGCGGCCGAACAGGACCGGTACGAATACGACGCCCGCTCGCTCCTCAGCGTGTGGGGCCGCCACAGCACCAGCGAGGGCGGTTTCCTGCACGACTACGCGAATCGTGAATGGAGCGGCCTGATCTCGGAGTTGTACGCCCCCCGGTGGGAACGCCACTTCGCCTCGCTGGACGAGGCGCTGGTACGCAGGACCGCACCGCGGGAGATCGACTGGCACGCCTTCGAGGCGGAGTGGGCCGGGCGGACCACCCGGCATCCGAACCGGCCGAGCGGGGACCCGTACCGGCTGGCCGCACAGATCGCGGCGGCCCTGCCCCCGGCGGCGGCCGGCAGCTGACCCGCACCACCGCCGGCCCGGACACCGGCCCGCCCGGTGTCCGGGCCGGCCCGTGCGAAGCGGTCAGGGCCTGCGCCGCCGCGCCGCCCGGGCGGCCCCGGCCGCGGCCAGGCCGAGGACGGCGATCGAGGCGGCCGACACCAAGAGGGTTTCCCGGGCTCCGATCCCGGCCACCAGCGGGCCGCTCAGCGCGGTGCCGAGCGGCACCGCGAGCACACGGAGGGCCGAGCTCGCGGCCAGTGTCTGCGGAAGCAGTTCCGGCGGGGCCGAGCGCTGGAAGAGGGCGGTGGACAGCGCGGAGTACGGAGGCCAGAGCAGCCCGGCGGCCGCGAACCCGGCGACGGCGACGGCCGTGGGCGCTCCCAGCCCGGTCGGCAGCAGGAAGACCCCGAACGCCACGACGATGCCGGTCGTCGTCGGCCACATCGGCAGGCGGCTCAGGTATCCGGTCAGTACGGAGCCGAGGACGGCACCGATGCCGAACGCGGTGTAGAAGGCGGCCAGCAGCCCGGCAGGCCCGCCCAGGCCCTCCGACACGTACAGCGGCAGAGCGACGTACACGGGACCGAACAGACAGAAGAAGACGCAGCTCAGGCCGAGCAGCCCGAACAGGGCCGGAGTGCGGCGGATGACGGCGAAGCCCCCGGTGCGCGAACCGCCCTCGGCGGGGGCGGGCGCCTCGTCGTGCGGGACGCCGAAGAGGAACGTGGCGGCCAGGACGAGGAAGGTCGCCGCGTCGACGGCGATCACGGTCGCGGCGCCGCTCCGGAGGATGAGCGCGCCGGCGAGCGGCGGGCCGAGGACGGTGGAGAGCGAGCCGACACCGGACAGGACGGCGTTGCCGGCCAGGTGGTCGCGCTCGGGCAGCAGCCGGGCCAGCAGGGTGTAGACACCGGCCTGGCCCCACGAGTGAAGGACGGACGAGAGGGCGAGCAGCACGACGTACAGCTCGATGCTCAGCGCCCCGAGGGCGTGGCACACGGGAATCGCGCCCAGGGCCGCGGCCCGCAGCAGCGCGTCGCAGACGACCAGCCGGGCCGGGGGGCGGTGGCGCAGGAACCGCCCGAGGAGGACGGCGCCCGCGGCGCCCGAGAGCGTGTAGGCGGCGGCCGCCAGCGCGACCCACAGGCCGCGTTCAGCCACCGGCGCGATCTCGATCGCCAGCCAGCTCACGGCGACCACGGCCATGCCGTCGCCGAGCGACGAGACGGTGAATCCGGGTAACAGGCGGCGCAGCGTCGGGTGGGTGATCACCGGCCAGTAGGGCGAGGCGCTGAAGAGCCGGGTCGGCTTCAGGGACATGGCACGTGTGTTTCCGGGTGACGGGGCTCCATGGCGTGATCCTCACCGCGTACCGCGCCGTCCATGTGTTCCTTTCGCCCTGGGCACAAGGCGTGTTCCCTTCGTCCGGGGCACGAGGCACCGACACTCCCCCCTGGCGCCGCCGCAGGGCCGCCGGAGCACGGCACACTGGCCGTGTGAAGGCAGACCCGAGCCGTTCCGCGCGGCCGCGGCGCACGGTGGGCGCCGTCAGCGGGCTCGTCGCGGCCGTCGCCGGGCTGGCGCTCGCGCAGCTGACCGCGGCGGCCGTCCGGCCCGAGGCCTCGCCGGTCACGGCCGTCGGCGGGGCGGTGGTCGACCTGACGCCGGTGGCCGTCCGGGAATGGGCGATCGGGCTGTTCGGCACCTCCGACAAGCTGGCGCTGGGAATCGGCATCCTCGCCGTCCTGGCCGCGGTCGCCGTCGGGGCCGGGCTGCTCGCCGTACGCCACCTCCCGGCCGCGATCGCGGTCGTGGGCGGCTTCGGGCTGGTGGGGGCGGTGGCCGCGCTCAGCCGCCCGGAGGCCTCCTGGCAGGACGCGCTGCCCTCGCTGGTGGGCGCGCTGGTCTCGGCCGGGGTGCTGTACCTGCTGGTCAGGGCGGGGACGCGGCCCGGCCCGGCCGGGGCGCCGGCGGACGGCACCGGGGCGATGGACCGGCGCGGCTTCGGTCGCCTGGTCGTCGCCGTCCTGGCGCTCTCGGCCGGGGTCGGACTCGGCGCGCGGAGGCTCGGTGCCCATGGTTCGGCCGACGCCACCGCCTCCCGGGCCCGCTTCGTCCTGCCCCGGCCCACGGTGCCCGCGCCGCCGGTGCCCGCCGGGGCGGACCTGAAGGTGCCCGGGCTCGGCCCCTTCCTCACGCCGAACCGAAGCTTCTACCGGGTGGACACCGCGCTGGTGGTCCCCCGCGTGGACGCGGACACCTGGCGGCTGCGCATCCACGGGGAAGGGGTGGCCAGGCCCCTGACCCTCGATCTGCGTCAGCTCCTCGCCCGCCCGCTGGTCGAGCACGACATCACCCTCACCTGCGTGTCCAACGAGGTCGGCGGCACGTACGCGGGCAACGCCCGCTGGCTCGGCGTGCGCCTCGGCGACCTGCTCCGCGAGGCGGGGGTACGGCCGCCGTCCCGGGGCGGTCCGGCCGACCAGCTGGTGGCCCGTTCGGTGGACGGCATGACCATCGGCACTCCGGTCGAGACCGTGATGGACGGCCGGGCGGCGCTGCTGGCCGTCGGCATGAACGGCCGGCCGCTGCCCTTCGCCCACGGCTTCCCCGTACGGATGGTCGTACCGGGCCTGTACGGGTACGTCTCCGCCTGCAAATGGATCAGCGAGCTGCGGCTGACCACCTTCGCCGCCTACGACGCCTACTGGGTGCGCAGGTCCTGGGCCCAGCAGGCCCCGGTCAAGACGCAGTCGCGGATCGACACCCCGCGGCCGTTCGCCGACCTGGCGCCGGGCCGGGTGGCGGTCGCCGGGGTGGCGTGGGCCCAGCACCGGGGGATCCAGCGGGTCCAGGTACGGGTGGACGGCGGCGCCTGGCAGGAGGCGCGGCTGGGGGCCGCGGACGGCGCGGACACCTGGCGGCAGTGGGTGTGGCCGTGGGAGGCGACCCCCGGGCCGCACACCCTGGAGGTCCGCGCGACGGACGGCACGGGCGCCGTCCAGACGGGGGTCCGCACCGGGACCGTGCCCGACGGGGCGACCGGCTGGCATGCGGTGGACGTCCGCGTCCGGGCCCTGGGCTGAGCCGCGGGGGCCGAGGACGCCGGCGCCGCTACTGGACCAGCGCGAAGGTGGCGGCCGCGACGGCCCCGCCCGCCGCGGCGCCGACGAGCACCTGGGCGAGGGTGTGGTCCTTCAGCTCCACCCGGGACCAGCCGACGAGCGCGACCAGGAGGTAGGCCAGGAGCACCCGGGGCCCGTAGGTCATGGCGAGCATGGCGACGCTCCCGGAGGAGACGGCCGCGTGCACGCTGATCTTCCAGGCCGGGGTCACGGCGAGCAGGACAGCGAGGGTGGCCAGCATGGCCGCGATCAGCGCGATCATGGTCCGAGGGGCGTCGAAGGCCCACATCAGCACGATGCCGGTGGTGACCGAGACGATGACGAAGCCGATCACGATGATGCGCGGCTGCCGCTCGCCGACGTGCCGGTCGGCCCAGCGACCGCGGCGGATGCCGTACTTGATGAAGGCCAGCGGAATGACCGCGGCGAACAGGCAGCCGAGGAGACCCCATCCGATCCCGGCGAGGCGGCCGGTGTGCCAGCCGATGAGGAGGGTGTCGGCGATGATCCAGGTCTTGGGGTCGAGGCCGTCGGTGACGAGGCGTGCCGCCCGGGACTCGTCGGTGCGGATGATCGTGGTGGTCACGCCGTTGCCTCCTGGCTGGTCGCGGTGAGGAAGTCGTCGGCCACGCAGGAGTGGTAGATCCGGGCGAGCTGGACGAGCCTTTCGACCTCGGTGGTGAAATCGAGGTCGTCGATCCCTTCGGTGCCCCGGCCCCGGGGGCTCGCGGCCGGCAGTGCGCCACGGGTCTTGCGTTCGCGCGCCGCCCGCAGCCAGAGCGCTTCGGCCGCGGGGCTCGTCGCCGGGTCGAATCCCGCCCGCCTCGCGGCGGCCCGCGCACGCTCGCGGACGTCTGCGTCGGCGTGGGCGTCGAGGGCCAGGGCGGCGTCGCGGATCTCGATCACCCGCCGGTAGAGCCGCAGGCGCGGGCTGCGCAGGAGCCCGGTCCTCAGGACGATGTCGGGGGTGACGGCGGTCAGGTCCTGCCAGAGCGGCTGGAGTTGCCGGTGCCGGCGGCCGTCCTGGACCGTGCGCCAGGCCACACCGAACGCGGGGATGCTGCTTCCGACGAGGATGAAGCCGATCGCCGCGTACTTCAGGGCGTCGGTGGCGCTGTCGACCGCGATGTCGCTGCCGCTGTCCGTGAGGCCGGCGAGGCGGCTCGTCATGTACCCGGCCCGCACCAGGGTGTAGAGGACGCCGACGGCGGTTCCGATACCCATGAGGCGGACGCCGGTCCGGAGCCAAAGGGCGCTGGCGTGCCGGGCGCTCCCCCAGAAGAGCCAGGTGGCGGTGGCCATGGCGATGCCGAGGTAGACGACGAAGACGAGGTAGTAGACCGTGGCCCAGCCGTTGCCCGCGTTGTGCGCGAAGAAGTCGGTCACTTCGTGGGGCCGCGGGACGAAGAAGGAGAACAGCACCGCCATGGACGTCATCGCGACCAGAGCGGCGTAGTGGCGCGCCCGCAGTCGGCGGCCGGTCTCCGGCCGGGCGATGGCGACGACGAAGTCGACGACCGCACCGGCGGCGATCATGCCCAGCCAGTGCTTGACGAGGGTGGACAGGTTGTTGACCCCGGCCCAGGCGTCCAGGGTGTGCATCACGCCGGGGAGACGGAGCGTCATGGAGAGGGTCAGGGCGGCGAACGCCGTCCACAGAGCCCGCTGTTTGACGGTTCGGACGGCTGACGGAACGCGCCAGACCGTCACCGCCCACAGCATGATCAAGACGGCTGTTTCAAGGTGTTTCACTTCACGACCAGGTATTCCGAACGGGGTGCCCGAGGGCGTCATGGAGGCGCGCAAGACGGTCCTCGGCCTCGCTGGAGGTCGATCGCGTCGTGTAGCGGCCGGCCCGCTCGTGGATGAGCGTGGCCAGGGTCTCTGCCTGTCGTTCCTGCGGGCTCGCGAACTTGCTCCGCCCCATGAGGTGCGCCAGGCGGTCTATGTCGAGGCCGAGTTCCTCGTCGATCGATTCGGTGGTGCGGGCCACGTTCCTGATCCGGGCCGCCTCGGCCCGGATGATCGAGGCCACGGGAAGCTCGGGGCGGTCGAGACCGGACACGGCCGTCTGTGTACGCGTCAGCAGGTTCTTGAAGTGCTCGGAGGCGCGGGCGATCTCGTGCTCCGTCGGCTGCTGCGGTATGTCGAGCTCGGGGGCCACATGGCCGAGCAGCATGTGGGAGATCTCGTGGAGGACGATCTGCACCTTGAGGATCTCGGCTGCGACGGCGTCGTAGAAGACGAGGTCGGCGACCTCCAGGCCGAGCCAGATCCCGCACGGCAGGGACGGGTCGGGAGGACCGTCGAGGGGCAGCAGGATCAGGGGGCGGCCACGCTGCTCGGCTATGCCTTCGCAGAAGACCTCGAGGTCGAACGGCTGGGGGATGACGAGCTGGTCCGCGACGGCGGCGCACTCCGCGTCAGCGCGCTTCCACCACCGCATGGTTGCTCTCCCCTCCCGTCGGCACTCAGCGGCGTGGGGCTCGACCGCTCCGTGCGGTTCGCCTGCTTCGCACGCCTGACCGGTTCGAGGGTAGCCGCAAGCACTGCGAGCGGCTCATAAAGGGTGTGCCGACAGGCCGAAACACGATCGTCCACGCGGGTAGCGTGACCGGATCGCGCCTCACGGTTCCTGGCGGCGGCGACGGCGGGGCTTCACGTCCGGGAGCCCTTCGGCCTTCCGGAGCTGCTTGATCAGACCGGTGACGGACCGCATCGACCCGGCGGACAGCCCACTGAGGCGGAAGGCCGCGGCCTTGACCTGCTCGTCCTCCAGGACCTGGGCGAACTCGTCGGCCGCCGCGGCCTTGCCCATCTCCTCGCGGAGCCGCGCGATGCGCTCCTCGATCCGCAACTCGATCGCTTCGGCGTTCTCCCCGTCGGCGAGGTACCCGACCGTGACGCCGAAGAAGTTGGCGATCGCACGGATCGAGTCGATGCCCGGGTTCGGATTGTTGTTCAGGCGGATGGTCTGGACCGTGCCGTGCGAGACGGAGGGGCCGGGCAGCTTCTTCGTACCCTCGGCGATCTCCTGGTACGTGTACGGACCGCGGCCTGCCGGGTGGATCGTCTCGATCAAGAAGCCGAGACGGTCACCCATGGTGTCTCGCCGGCCGGTGGGGGTCTCCTCACCCATCACCGTCACTGCTCCTGTCTACTGCTGGATCCCGTAGGCCACTACCGAACCACCACCTGCATCATCTACTGGCCTAGACGGCTCTCACCACACAGTGCAACGAAATACGTCTACCCGGCTAGCGGACGCCCGCGAAAGTGACCCACGCCACGTCTCCGCTCCGTCGTGGCGCAGCCGCTTGACAGGGCCCATGTGAGACAACGTATGTTCATCCAGCCATCTAGTCCACTAGATGCATCGGGGTCGGACGGCCGGACGTTTCACATCTAGCCGACTGAACACCGGAGCGGGTGGAGGAGAAGGCAGGATGGAGGGGCCGCGACGCTGCCACAGCGTCAGTCCCCTGCAGCAGGACCGTTGTCCGGGGGATCCCCGGACAACCGGACGCGCACCGCACACCGGGAGCGCGACCCACCGGGAGCTGGAGCGCCTCGCCCCCGTGGGCTGAGGCACGGGGGTCCTC
>NZ_JBSGXU010000271.1:0-8783 GCF_053610205.1 Streptomyces sp. NPDC054932
GGCCCAGGCCCGGGGCCTACTTGCCGACTTCCTTCGTCACCAGCGCGATCGCCTCGTCCACGTCGTCCGTGACGTGGAACAGGTAGAGGTCCTTCTCCGAGGCCTTGCCCTGGGCGATCACCGTGCCCCGCAGCCAGTCGATCAGACCGCTCCAGTACTCCGTGCCGAACAGCACGATCGGGAAGCGGGTGATCTTCTGGGTCTGGACCAGGGTCAGTGCCTCGAACAGCTCGTCCAGCGTGCCCAGGCCGCCCGGCAGGACGACGAAGCCCTGGCTGTACTTCACGAACATCGTCTTGCGGACGAAGAAGTACCGGAAGTTCAGCCCGAGATCGACGTGCTGGTTGAGCCCCTGCTCGAAGGGGAGCTCGATGCCGAGGCCGACCGAGATGCCGTTCGCCTCGCGGGCGCCCTTGTTGGCCGCCTCCATCGCCCCCGGACCGCCGCCGGTGATCACCGCGAAGCCGGCGTCGACCAGCGCGCTGCCGATCCGCACGCCCGCGTCGTACTCGGGCGTCCCCTCCGGCGTACGGGCCGATCCGAACACGCTGATCGCGGGCGGCAGCTCGGCGAGCGTGCCGAAGCCCTCGATGAACTCCGACTGGATGCGCAGGACCCGCCAGGGATCGGTGTGCACCCACTCGGAGGGCCCGGCCGAATCCAGCAGTCGCTGGTCCGTCGTACTGCCCGCCTGCACCTGGCTCCGCCTCCTCAACACCGGCCCGAGCTGCTGCTCCTCGGGCCGACGACGAGCGGAACCTTCGGGATTGCCGTGGTTGCCCATGCTGTGCTCCCTCCTGCTGATCGTTGGATCAGGGTAGGCGCACAAAGGTGACGAGAAGCGGAATTCAGGAGGTCAGCCAGGCGCGGAGTCGTTCCTCGCAGTGCAGGATCGCCTTCGTCTCGACGCGTTCGTCGACCTTGTGCGCCAGCAGGGCGTCGCCCGGGCCGTAGTTGACCGCCGGGACCCCGAGGGCGCTGAAGCGGGAGACGTCCGTCCACCCGAACTTGGGCATCGCCCGGCCGCCGACCGCTTCCATGAAGGCCGCGGCCGCCGGGTGGGACAGGCCGGGGAGGGCGCCGCCAGAGGAGTCGTCGACCACGAACTCGGCGATGTCGCAGTCCGCGAACACCTCCCGTACGTGGGCCAGCGCCTCGGCCTCGGTACGGTCCGGGGCGTAGCGGAAGTTGACCGTCACCGTGCACGCGTCCGGGATGACGTTGTTGGCGACGCCGCCCTCGATGCGGACCGCGTTGAGGCCCTCGTGGTACTCCAGGCCGTCGATGACCGGCTTGCGGGGCTCGTAGGCCGCGAGCCGGGCGAGGATCGGGCTCGCCGAGTGGATGGCGTTGGATCCCATCCAGCTGCGGGCGGAGTGGGCGCGCTCGCCGGCGGTGCGGAGCAGGACGCGCAGGGTGCCCTGGCAGCCGCCCTCGACCTCGGCGTTCGAGGGTTCCAGCAGGACCGCGAAGTCACCCGTGAGCCAGTCGGGGTGGGCGCCTGCGACCTTGCCGAGGCCGTTGAGGTCGGCGGCGACCTCCTCCTGGTCGTAGAAGACGAAGGTGAGGTCCCGGTTCGGCTCGGGCACGGTCGCGGCGATGCGCAGCTGCACGGCGACACCGGACTTCATGTCGGTCGTGCCGCAGCCCCACAGCACGTCGTTCTCGTCGAGGCGGGAGGGGACGTTGTCGGCGATCGGCACGGTGTCGAGGTGGCCGGCGAGCACGACGCGCTCGGCGCGGCCGAGGTCCGTACGGGCGACGACGTTGTTGCCGAAACGGTCCACCCTGAGGTGGGGCAGGCCGCGCAACGCGTGTTCCACGAGGTCGGCGAGTACCTTCTCGTCGCCGCTCACGGAAGGGATGTCGACGAGCCGGGCGGTCAGCTCGGCGGCGTCCAGGGTGAGGTCCAGCTCGGATTCGGACATGGAACTGACCCTAACGCCCCGGGGTGTGGCGAAGCGTCCCGCGTCCGGCCGGTGGACGCGTCATATGCCTCAAGTACGGTGGGCCGCGTGTCCGAGACCCGTGATCCCCGCCCTCGCCGCCGCAGGCTGCTCCGGGCCGCCGTCGGCCTGCTCGTTCTCCTCGCGGTCATCGGCTACTTCGCCGTGCAGCGCGATTCCAACGGTGGCGGCGGCGCCCCGTTCTGCGTGGCCAGCGGGGACCCGCTCGGCCAGGAGGCGAGCTCCGAATCGTACGAAATGTCTCCGGAGCAGGCGGCGAACGCGGCGACGATAGCCGCGGTCGGCGTCGCCAAGGGCCTGCCGGACCGGGCGGTGACCATCGCGCTGGCGACCGCCATGCAGGAGTCCGCGCTGCGCAACCTCGACCACGGCGACCGGGACTCGCTGGGTCTCTTCCAGCAGCGGCCCTCGATGGGCTGGGGCACTCCGGAGCAGATCACGGACCCGGTCTACTCGGCCGGGATCTTCTACGACCACCTCGTCGACGTCCCCGGGTACTCGCGCCTGCCGCTGACGGTGGCCGCGCAGAAGGTGCAGCGCAGCGGTTTCCCGCAGGCGTACGCGAAGCACGAGCCGGACGCGACCGTGTTGACGGCGGCCTTCGCCGGCGGCGGCACCCTGAACTGCGGCGGGCCCGCGCCGACGGGCCCCGGCGACCCGGAGCGGGTACGGGCCGACCTGATCCGGATCTTCGGCAAGGACGGGATGCACACCCTGCCGCCGGAGGGCGGCCAGGCGGGCCGGAACACCGGCGGGGGCCAGGGCGCCCCGGAGGCCGAGGTCACCCTGGTGGAGAAGCGGGAGGGCGGCGAGACCGCGACGCGCCGCAGCCGGGCGATGGCCCAGTGGGCGGTGGCCAATTCCAAGGAGCTGGGCATCTCCCGGGTCTCCTACGGCCCGCACGGCTGGATCGGGGGCCGGGACCGGGGCCGGTGGCAGGACAGGGGCGACGCGGGGGCGAAGAACGGCAGGAAGGACCCCTACGGCGCGGGGCCGGGCGAGGTGCGGATCTTCATGGCCCGCTGATCGCCACGGCGGGCCGGGGCGGCCGATCGGGACGGGGCGGCCGTCCCGGCCGATCGGGACGGACCGGGGCACACGCCGGGGGCGCCCGGCCCCACGTGCGAGTGATCACTCCTGCGGGGGGATCCGTGTAGCGGGTCACGGATCCCGGATCCGGACGGAAGGCCAGGTCGGCGCCCATCCAATGCGTTTTTCGCGGAAGCCGATTAAACGATGCGTTACCGATCCTTTACCCAGGGACACCGCAACTCCACCCACCCCCCGGGCGGTTAATCACGGCGTACTCAGCCGCTACCGCTTAGGAGCAACATGTCTCTCCCCCTGACCCGCCGGATCGCCCGTGCCGCGCTGCTGATCGCAGCCGGGGCAGCGCCCGTGGTCGGTGCGGCCGGCGCGGCCAGTGCCGCCGGTCTGGAGTCCGTGCCGCAGCTGGGCCCGGTCAGCGCCACCGACGGCGCCGCCACCACGGATGCGGCCGCGGACGCCGTGGGCACCGCCACCGGTGCCACCAAGAGCCTGCCCGCCCCTGCCGCCGACGTGGCCGGTACCGCGGGGGGCCTGCTCGGCGGGCTGCCCACGACGCAGGAGCTTCCGGTGTCCTCGCTGCCGGTGGGCGGTGTCCTGCCCGGGGGACTGCCCGGTGGCGTGCCGCTGGGCGGCTGACACCCGCAGGAACCACCGAGGGGGCCGGGAGTGCGAACTCCCGGCCCCCTCGGGCATGTCCGTGGTGCCGTGCCGTGCCCGGGCCCGGCCGGTCAGCCGAGGCGCTTGACCGCCGCCTCCACGCGCTCGTCGGTGGCGGTGAAGGCGACGCGCACGAACCGCGCGCCCGCCTCGCCGTAGAAGTCGCCCGGCGCGACCAGGATGCCCAGGCCCGCGAGGTGGGCGACGGTGTCCCAGCAGGGCTCGTCGCGGGTCACCCACAGGTAGAGGCTCGCCTCGCTGTGCTCGACCCGGAATCCGTGCGCCTCCAGGGCCGTGCGCAGCGCGGCGCGGCGGGCCGCGTAGCGCTCGCGCTGCTCCTCGACGTGGGCGTCGTCGCCGAGCGCGGCGACCGTGGCCGCCTGCACCGGGGCGGGGGTCATCATGCCGCCGTGCTTGCGGATCTCCAGCAGCTCGCCGAGCACGTCCGCGTCGCCGGCGACGAAGGCCGCCCGGTAGCCGGCCAGGTTGGAGCGCTTGGACAGGGAGTGGACCGCGACGATGCCCTCGTACGAGCCGCCGCACACGTCGTCGTGGAGGACGGAGACGGGCTCGGCCTCCCAGCCCAGCTCCAGGTAGCACTCGTCGCTGAAGAGCAGGATCCCGTGCTCGCGCGCCCAGGCCACGATCCGGACGAGGTCCTCCTTGGCGAGGACCTTGCCGGTGGGGTTGGACGGGGAGTTGAGCCACAGCAGCTTCACGCCGGCCGGGTCGAGCTCGGTGGGGTCGTCGTAGACGACCGCCTCGGCTCCGCACAGCCGCGCGCCGACCTCGTAGGTGGGGTAGGCGAGCCGGGGGTAGGCGACCTTGTCGCCGGCGCCGAGGCCCAGCTGGGTCGGCAGCCAGGCCACCAGTTCCTTGGAGCCGACGACCGGGAGGACGTTGCGGTGCTCGGCGGCGCTCGCGCCGAGGCGGCCGCGCACCCAGCCGGTGATCGCGTCGCGCAGGGCGACGGTGCCCCACACGGTCGGGTAGCCCGGGGAGTCGGCGGCCTCGATCAGGGCGCGCCGGATCAGCTGCGGGACCGGGTCGACGGGCGTGCCGACCGACAGGTCGACGATGCCGTCCGCGTGGGCCGCCGCCGTGGCCTTGTACGGCTCCAGCTTGTCCCAGGGGAAGGCGGGAAGACGGTCGGATACTGCGGCCACGGTGGTCTCTGCTCTCTCTGAGTGCTGGTGTGTACGGGTGCCACAAACACGTCGGTCCCGTGCGGCGGGAAGGCCGTACGGGACCGAGGGGCGCGTCTGCCTGAAAAGGTCAGTGCTCGCCGTTGATACCGGCGGGCAGCGCCGCGACGAAGGGGTGATCGCGCTCGATCAGGCCCAGCTTGGAGGCACCACCGGGCGAACCGAGCTCGTCGAAGAACTCGACGTTCGCCTTGTAGTAGTCCTTCCACTCCTCCGGGGTGTCGTCCTCGTAGAAGATGGCCTCGACCGGGCAGACCGGCTCACACGCGCCACAGTCGACGCACTCGTCCGGGTGGATGTACAAGGACCGCTGGCCCTCGTAGATGCAGTCGACGGGGCACTCTTCGATGCATGCCTTGTCCTTGACGTCGACACAAGGCTCCGCGATGACGTAGGTCACGCTCTCGTTCCTCCTCGGTAGGGCTTTCCATATCGCGCGGGAGCGCGGCGTCGTCGATGCCCGCACCTAGTATCTCCGTTCCCGGGCACGATCCGAACAGGAGGGGCGGACAGAGCTGTGGAAATCACTGCCGGTGGGCTGCTGGAGGTCCGTATCACCCCGGCTGACGTGGGTAAACGAGTCTCTGTACGACGGGTGGAGGCCGGACTGAGCGGATCACCCGAGTTCACGGACACGGTCGGGGTTCTCACATCCTGGGACCAGGGTGTGCTGCTGATCACAAAGAAGAACGGGCAGTCCGTCCGTATCGCGGAATCGTCGCTGGTCGCGGGCAAGGTCGTGCCTGCGGCGCCGGCCCGGCGGCGCGGTCCGGCGGCCTCCTTCAAGGAGCTTTCGAGGGTCGCGGCGCGGGCCTGGCAGCCGCTGGAGAGCGAGCCGCTGGGCGGGTGGACGCTGCGGGCGGCCGCCGGATTCACCCGGCGGGCCAACTCCGTGCTGCCGCTCGGCGACCCGGGGATACCCCTGGACGATGCACTCGCGCGAGTGACCTCCTGGTACGCGGAACGCTCACTTCCGGCGTATGTGCAGGTCGCGACGGGCGCCGTCGGCACCCAGGAGGTGCTCGGCGCGGAGCTGGAGCGGCGCGGCTGGGTGAACGAGGTGTCGGCGGAGGTACGGATCGGCGCGCTGGCGCCGGTCGGCGACGTGGACGCGCCCGCGGCCGGGGACGTACGTCTGACCCGGGTGCCCGACGAGCAGTGGCTCGGGCGCTACGGCAAGGTCGGCGACCCGGACCTGGCCCGGCGGATGCTGGTGGAGGGGCCGTCGGTGTGGTTCGCGGCGCTCCCCGGGGGCCGGGCCATCGGGCGGTGCGTGGTGGACGGACGGTGGGCCGGCTTCGCCGCGGTGACGGTGGATCCCGCGCACCGGCGCGAGGGCCTGGCGACGGCGGTGATGGCGGCACTGGCCCGGCGTGCGCTGGAGGAGGGCGCGTCGGCGGCGTGGCTGCAGGTCGAGACGGACAATCCGGGGGCGCTGTCCCTGTACGACGGCCTGGGCTTCGCGACGCACCACGCGTACCACCACTACCGGGCCGCGGAGTGAGCCCCGCGGACCGGCGCGCACAGTTCGCGGCGGAGGCCCGGTCGGAGCGCCCGGACCTGGCGCTGCTGTGCCTGCTGCTGGCGGCGGAGGCGGACCCGGAGCTGGACGAGAGGGTCATGGACTGGGCCCAGATCGAGCTGGACCGGCTCGCGGGGATGCTGCCGTACGGGCTGCGCGGCGGACGGGCGTGGGCGGCCGCGGTGACGGAACTGCTGGGCGGGCGCCTGGGGTTCCACGGCACCCCGGCGGACTACGACCGGCTGTCGTCCTCGCTGCTGCACGAGGTACTGAGGCGGCGGCGCGGGCTGCCGATCCTGCTGTCGGTGGTGTGGCTGGAGGTCGCCCGGCGGGCCGGTGCGCCGGTGTACGGGCTGGGGCTGCCGGGGCACTTCGTGGTGGGCTTCGGGGACCCGGAGGAGGGCGTGGTGGTGGACCCGTTCGCGGGCGGCGCCTCGCTGGGCACCGGCCCGGCGGAGCTGGCGTCGGGGCCTCGTACGCCGGCCAGGACGCTCGACATCGTGCTGCGGATCCTGGCCAACATCAGGGCCTGGGCCTCGGCCCGCCCGGAGCAGTCGGGCGTGGCCCTGTGGGCGGTGGAGCTGTCGCTGCTCCTGCCGTCGCACCCGGCGGCGCTGCGGTACGAGCGGGCGAGGCTGCTGGTGGAGCGGGGCTCCTTCCGGGAGGGCGCCGCCGAGCTGGAGGCGTACGCCCTGGTGGTGGACGCGGTGGACGCCGACGCGGCGGCCCGCATCCGCGCAGAGGCCGTCTCGGCCCGCGCCCTGCTGAACTGACCCGAGGCGGCCCTGCCGGGGCCGGGAGCGTGCCGGGGCGATCCCCGCAGGGCGCCGAACGCACCGCCGCCACATCTTCCGGCCCCGGGCCCGTCCGGCGTCCGAGGAGCCCCCGGCGCGCCCGGCCCCGGCGCAACCACCGTCGACCGCCCGGACCGGCGGAGGACGTGACAGTGCCCCGCCCGGGATCCGGGCGGGGGCACTGGTCGGCTGCGGCGCGGGCGCGCCGGTCGGCCTAGCTCGGGTTGGTGTCGACGACCACCGTGCGCTCGGCGGTGGTCCTGCCGCGCAGCGCCTTGTTGAGGGCGCCGGCGATGTCCTGCGGGGTGACGGCCGTCTTGTCGCCGGTGCCGCGGGTGATCAGGATCCCGTCGAAGGTGTTCCCGTAGGTCGCCTTGAGCGCCTCCAGGTCGTACTTCTCGGTCAGGCGGCCGTCCACGGGCTGCATGCTCAGGATCTTGGGCAGGGACTTGCTGCCGAAGGCGATGGTCTTGCCGCCCACCTTGACGATGGCGTTGGCGGACATCGCGGGCTCGGCGAACTCCTTCATGGCCCGGTCGAGTTCGGCCTGGCCGATGGCCGGCGTCTTCGTGGCCGTCGGCAGTTCGGCCACGGCCGCCTTGCCGGTGGCGACCTGGTCCTTGTACGCCTTGGCCACCAACGGGACGGAGGCGTCCACGTCGAGGGTGGTGCCGGGGGCGCCGGGGACGGCGACGGCCTTGCCGGTGTCGAACTTGATCGTGGCCTCGGTGACCGAACCGGCCGTGCCCGCGAGTTCCTGCAGCGCGACCTGGAGCTTCTCCTCGTCGATCGGCATGACGGGGTCCGCGACGCGCCCGTTGCCGAGGAGCGAGCCGATGACCGTGATCGGGTTGTAGTCGCTGCCGGCCGCGTTGCGGACGGTGGTCTGGGCGTCCAGGCTCAGGCCGGCCTTCTCCGGCTTCAGCTCGACCGTCTTGCCGCTGACGCTGAGCTGGATCGGGGCGGCGGCGCGGGTGCCGAAGGCCGTCTGGAGCCTGGAGACGGCCTCGTCGCGGCTGCCGCTGATGTCGACGCCGAGGACGGTGGTGCCCTTGGGGACGTCGGAGTGGTTCAGGAGCAGCCCGGCGCCGTAGGCCACGCCGATGAGGCCGATGACGGCGCCGCCGAGCAGGACCAGCTTGGAGCGGCCCTTCTTGGCGGGCTTGCCGGTGGCCTTCGGCTGCGCGGGCGCGGGGCGCTCGGCGGCCGGAGCAGGGGCCGGTACCGGGGTGGACAGCGGGCCGTCCAGGTCCGGGCCGGGCCACTGCGGAGCCTCGTCGAAGGCAGCCACGCCGGCCGGGCCGGACGGGCCGTTGCCGGGGCCGGTTCCGAAACCGGGGCCGCCGGTGGGTCCGGCGGGCCCGCTGCCGTAGGCGGGGAACGCCTCGGTGACGGGGCCGCCGTCGCCCTGGTCGTCGTACACGGGGAAGCCCTGGGTGGACCCGACGCCCGGGCCGCCGGGCATCGGTGCCGCGGGGGCGAAGCCCTGGCCGTAGTCCGCCACGGGCGGCGGCGGGGTGCGCGGCGGCGCGAAGGCGGCGTCCGGCGCGGGCGCCGACGGGGCCTGGGCGTGCGGCGGTGCGTAGCC
>NZ_JBSGXU010000272.1:0-8662 GCF_053610205.1 Streptomyces sp. NPDC054932
CCTGTGGGCTCCGCCGGACGGCGCCAACTGGGCCTGGGGTGCTCCTCTGAGCCGCGACCGTGAGCTCCGGCGGGGCATGGTGTCCGTGGCCGCTCAAGGAGGTGGGGCCTCATGCCCGGACTGCCGGCCATCGGAGCGACTGCACGGGCGCGATTCCCGTCCTCGCTGTGGACTGGCGGTGCGACAGCGCCGACGGGCCACTGGTGGGGCGCCCGCCCCCACCGGATGGCCTTCTCGCTGCGGCTGCTGATACGGATACGCTCGCGGCGTCGGGCGGCCACCCATCGGGGTTGGCAGGCCTGAGAGTTGCGCCAGCGCAGGCGGGCGGGCAAGGCCTGCACGGACGCTTTGGTCGAGGTGGTGGGGACGCGCGGGGACTGCCGCAACGGTCCTTCCCGGCCGGCCTGTGGACCCGGACCGACCGCCCCATCGCGCCCCTCGCCGCGGTGGCTTCCGTCTTTTCCACCCGGTACGACAAGCAACGCACCGACCACTGCGGTCGCAGCACACCAGGAGCCCCCGTCGCGCAGCTGCGCGACGAGGGCTCCTGGTGTCAAGGGGCGACGGCGTCCGTCGGGGGACCGCAGCCGGGGTGTATCCGTCCTCGGCGCGGCCCGCGACGATCAGAGATGAGGGACGACCGCCACGGGCGTCGTGGCGTGGTGCAGCACTGCGTGGGTGACCGGGCCGATGTGCGCTCCGACGGCCGCCCGGCGTATGCGCCGTCCGACGATCAGCAGCGAGGCTTCCTTCGACGCTTCCACGAGGTGGCCCGCGGGCCGTCCCACCAGGCACTGCTCCTTGACCTCGACCTGGGGGAACTTGCCGCGCCACGACCGCAGTACGTCGGTGAGCGCGCTCGCCTGGCGCAGTCCCAGCGCGACGCCGTGGCCGGGGTCGGCCGCCGCAGGGTCGTACCCTTCGACCACCGGTACGCTCCAGCCGTGCACGACCCGCAGGGTGGCCGCTCGGGCAGCGGCGGCTTCGAATGCGTACGCGAGCAGCTCGTCGCACGGCCTGGAGAGGTCAAGGCCGAGCACCACGTCGAGGCACTGCCCCTTGCGGTCCCCGTGGTCGCCCGTCCCGGGGAGCGGTTCACACTCGGCCCGTTCCCCGGCCCGTACGGCGACGACCGGACGCTCGGCGTGCGCGATGACGGGCAGGGACACCGATCCGGTCAGGAAGCCGGCCAGGCCACCCAGCCCTCGTGAACCCACGACCAGGACTTCCGCCTTCTCTGCGGCGGACAGCAACACCTCCGCGGGGCGGCCGTGCACCTGCTCGACGCTGATCTCCAGGCCGGGGTGCGCCGCCCGCAGCCGGTCGGACGCGTCGTGGGTGACCTGCTCGGCGTAGTGCTGTGCGGCGGTCGCCCCCTCACAGGGCTTGGTGTCCAGGCCGGTGAACGGGGCGTGGGCGAAGGCCCGTGACCAGTCCTGCCAGACGTGCAGGAGGTGCAGGGGCAGACGGCGCATCTGTGCCTCGTGGGCGGCCCAGTCCGCAGCGGCCAGCGACTCGGCCGAGCCGTCCACAGCGGCGATGACGGTACGTGACATGATTCCTCCGGGTGAGGGGTCTTCGGGTGGTTTGCGGCACTGGTCCGGGGACCGGCGGCCGGGCGCGCGGCGTCGCCCGGAACGTGTTACCGGGACGGAGTGATCAGCCCGTAGTGGCCGTCGTAGCGGTGGTAGAGGACGCAGCCCCGGCCGGTGGCCGTGTCGTTGAAGAAGACGAAGGGCAGCCCGGTGAGGTGCAACCGTGAAACGGCCTCGGTCACACTGCTCGTCGGCACGGGAACCGTGCTCACGCCGAGCAGACCGTCGACCTCCCGTTCCTGACCCAGAGGTCCCAGCGAAGCCATGCGATGCCGCCCGGTACGGACGTCGCGGTAGACGACGCTGTCGCGCCCGGAGGCCAGGTCCGTGAAGAGCCAGAAGTCGTGGTCCATGGCCTCCAGGTCGATCACGGCGTCCTCAGGCGTCTGGTGGACCAGGCTGAAGGACTTGTGCCGCACGATCCGGCGCTCTTCGGCGGGAACGTGATGCCGGTGCGGACGGTGGTCGTGCCCTGCGCCGTCCCGCGATGTCCGGCTGGGCGTGCCGTTGCGGTGGGGGCCGCCCGCCGCATACCGCCGTGGCCGGGTGAGCCGGGCAGCCAGGCGCTCCTGCAGGAGGTCGACCGCTTCGAACATGCTGTTCGCGGCCACGTGGGCGCGAACCATCCGGCCGTTGACGTCCACCACGGCCTGAGCCGTGGCCGGGCGGTTTGCCGAAGTGTTGACGGCTTGCGTGAGCTTCACCCGCACGGTCAGTACGGGTCCGCGCACGTGGCCGATCACCGCGAGCATCTTTCCCTGGGCGTACACGTCCGCGCCATCGGGCACCTGCCCTCGGTTGCGGACCTGGACGTCGGCTGTCCAGCTGGTCTTGAGACCGCTCATGAGAACTCCTCCTCGATCCCTTCCAGCCTGTCTGCCGGCGGACGCTCCCGGGCAGAGCCGTCCGGACCCCGCCACGGTGCCACTGGTACCGACACCACCCGAGAAACCGGGACTTCCGGTCGGCCGGGCAAGGCCGTTCGGCCTACAGACCCAGAGACGGGTAAGTCGACGAGCCCCGGCCTGATATCGCGTGACGTGCCGGACCGACAGCACGGCTCGGGTCGGCGGCTCCGGGTCGCCGCGACCGGCCGCGGTGACTGCGGCCGCTCAACCGACGGAAGAGCCCGTGGTGTCCCGCCCTGTTGTCAGTGATCGCTTTCGCGGCCGGTTGTCAGTCGGTTCACCACACCCACCACACCGTCCACGCGCCACGTGGCGCTGATCAACGCCGCTGTATCGAGGGCATGCTCGGATGATCCCACCATGGTGACCATCCCGTCGCGAACGTCGATGCGGAGCCCGTCGATGCGAGGGGCGGCCGGCGCCCGGCCGGAGACGGCATCGGCGACGTCCGCGAGGATCTCCTCGTCCGTCCTCAAGAAGACGCGCAGCAGATCACGTCGCGTGGTGATGCCGATCAGACGGTCCTCCTCGTCCACCACCGGCAACCGGTCGACGTGGCGACGTTCCATGATGCGCGCGGCGTCGGCGACGCGCTGTTCGGGATGCACAGTTACAGCCGGGCTGGTCATCAGCTCGCCTGCCGCCATGGCGAGTCCCGCGACGGACTGGGCGTCGGCCGGTCGCTGCGGTGTGAGCGCCATCCGATGCCGCCCGGGGTTGTGCCCGCCGAGACAGCCCTGTTGCCTGGCAAGGTCTTTCCGTGAGACGACGCCCATGATCTTGTCGTCGTCATCCACCACCGGCAGCCCGCCGATCCGATGGGCGATGAGCATGCGAGCCAGTTCTTCGAAGGAGGTGTCCGGGCGGGCCTGGACCACCTTGCTGGTCATGACTTGGCCCACCGTCCGTTCTTCGACCACGGTGCTCATCTCCACTCGTCTCGCAGGTTTCCGGATACCGCCGATGGCGCCCCGACCTCTGACTGCCCGCCGACCGCTGTGCTCAGCGCGCAGGGGGCCGGGAAGCCCCGGGTTCGTCTGCTCCTCATGCTTGCCATTGCTTCCAGAGTGGGGCGGAGGAAGGTCGGGGGACAGAACCGGTCAGGACCCGCACGCCGGGCCGTTCGGCCCGTGACAGGCCGGGCCGGGCGGGGCCCGCCGGGGAGAGGGCCCAACGGCCCTGGCGTGCACCCCGTTCGACCCCTGCCCGCGGCGCGACATGCCCTCCAGGCTGGCACCACTCGCATCGGCACCCAAGGGAAGGGCGGCGGAGATGACCGTACGCATCGGAATCAACGGCTTCGGACGCATCGGCCGGAACTACCTGCGCTGCGTCATGGAACGCGCGGAGACGAGCAACGGCACCCCCATCGAGGTGGTGGCCGTCAACGACCTCACCTCCCCGGCTGCGCTGGCCCATCTGCTCACCTACGACTCCACCTACGGCCGACTCCACCGCACCGTTGATCACGACGGCGAATCCATTACGGTGGACGGTCACCGCATCGCGGTCATGTCCCGGCGCGACCCCGCCGACCTCGGGTGGGACGCGCTCGGCGTGGACGTCGTCATCGAGGCCACCGGCCGCTTCCGCACCAAGGAGGAAGCGGGCCGGCACCTGGCGGCAGGAGCACGCAAGGTGCTGCTGTCCGTCCCCGGCAAGGGCGTCGACGCCACCATCGTCATGGGCGTCAACGAGTCCGCGTACGACCCGCGCGTCGACCACGTGATCTCCAACGCGTCCTGCACCACCAACTGCGTGGCCCCCATGATGAAGGTCCTCAGCGAGCGCTTCGGCATCGTCAAGGGACTGATGACCACCATCCACGGCTACACCAACGACCAGGTTGTGCTCGACGGCCCGCACAAGGACCTGCGCCGCGGCCGCACGGCCGCGGTGAACATCATCCCGACCAGCACCGGCGCCGCCCGCGCCGTCGGCCTGGTGCTCCCCGAACTCGCGGGCACCCTGGACGGCATCGCCGTGCGCGTGCCGGTCGAGGACGGCTCGCTGACCGACCTCAGCGTGGTGCTGGCACGGAAGGTGTCCGCACAGGAGGTCAACGACGCTTTCCGGGAGGCTGCCGAGGGACCGCTGAAGGGCGTTCTGAAGGTGAGCGATGCCCCGATCGTCTCGCGCGACATCGTCGGCGACCCCGCCTCGTGCATCGTGGACGCCCCGCTGACGCAGGCCAACGGCGACCTGGTCAAGGTCTTCGGCTGGTACGACAACGAGTGGGGCTACACCAACCGTCTCGTCGACCTGACCCAGTACGTCGCCACGCTGCTCGACGCCCGGTGAGCCGGCGGCAGCCCGGGCAGCGGACGCCGTAGAGGCGCGGAAGGCCAGGTGGTGGTGCAAGCCTCTGCGCTGCCACAGCGGCCGGAGACCATCGGGCCCCGTCGAGGGACCTTCGGGACCTCAGCCGAGGACGCGTCCCGGGCAAGGCTGTAGGTGACAGGACGGAACGGGTGGCCACCCCGGTGGCCGGCCACGTGTGGCCACAGTGCCACCCACACCCAGGGAGCTTTCCATGACACAGGCGACCAGCGACCCCCGCACCACCAACGACGGCACCCCGTCGGACACGCTCATCGCGGTGAACCTCTTGGTCGACAACGCCTCCAAGGCGCTCGCCGACTTCGAGTCCTTCACGCAGGAGCAGGTCGACCACATCGTCGCCAAGGCGTCGGTGGCCGCCCTGGATCAGCACACCGCCCTGGCCCGCTCGGCGGTGGAGGAGACCGGGCGGGGTGTTTTCGAGGACAAGGCGGCGAAGAACATGTTCGCCTGCGAACACGTCACCCACAGCATGTCCCGGGCGAGGACGGTCGGCGTCATCGGCCGCGACGACATTGAGGGCATCATCGAGATCGCCGAACCCGTCGGCGTGCTCTGCGCGGTCACGCCCGTCACCAACCCGACGTCCACCACCATCTTCAAGGCGCTGCTGGCGCTGAAGACACGCAACCCCGTCGTATTCGCCTTCCACCCCTCCGCGCAGGTGTGCAGCACCGAAGCCGCACGCATCGTGCGGGACGCCGCCGTCTCCGCCGGAGCGCCCGAGCACTGCGTGCAGTGGATCGAGGCTCCCTCCATCGAGGCCACGAGCCTCCTCATGCGACACCCAGGCGTCGCGCTGATCCTGGCGACCGGCGGCAACGCCATGGTCAAGGCCGCCTACTCGGCCGGCAAGCCCGCCGTCGGCGTCGGCGCCGGCAACGTGCCCGCCTACGTGCACCACAGCGCGGACCTGCGCCGGGCGGTCAATGACCTCGTCCTGTCCAAGTCCTTCGACAACGGCATGATCTGCGCGTCCGAGCAGGCGGTCATCCTGGACACCGACGTGTACGACGAGGCGCTCGCCGAATTCCGGCGCCTGCACGCGTACGTCGCCACGGCCGAGGAGAAGCGGAAGCTGGAGACCTACCTCTTTCCGCCCGACGCGGCCGGCCGACAGGGCCGCGTCAACCCGGCAGCCGTCGGACAGAGCCCCGACCGGATCGCCGAGCAGGCCGGGTTCACCGTACCTGCGGACACCTCGCTCATCCTGGCCGAGGCGAGCCACGTCGGGCCCGACGAGCCGCTGACGCGGGAGAAGCTCTGCCCCGTCCTCACCGTGCTGCGGGCAGCGTCCACCGAGGAGGGCTTCGATCTCGCGGCCGACATGGTCGACTTCCACGGGCAAGGACACAGTGCGGTGATCCACACCGGGGACCCGGCCCTGGCTGAGCGCTACGGCCGCCGTATGAAGACCGTACGGATCATCGTCAACTCGCCGTCCTCGCAGGGAGCGATCGGCGGCATCTACAACAGTCTGGTTCCGTCCCTGACCCTGGGCTGCGGTTCCTGGGGCAGTACTTCGGTCTCGGACAACGTCTCGGCCGCCCAGCTGCTCAACATCAAGCGCGTCACCGCCCGGCAGAACAACATGCAGTGGTTCAAGGTGCCGCCGAAGATCTACTTCGAGCCTCAGGCCATCCGCTACCTCGCTGCGATGCCCGAGGTCCACCGCGTCACCGTGGTCACCGACGCGACCATGACCCGTCTCGGTTACGTGGAGCGCGTGAGCTGTGTCCTGCAACAGCGGCAGCAGCCCGTGACCATCCAGGTCATCGACGACGTCGAGCCGGAGCCGAGCATCGACTCCGTACAGCGTGGCGCCGCCCTCATGCGCGACTTCCGGCCGGACACCATCATCGCCCTGGGTGGCGGATCCCCCATGGACGCGGCGAAGGTGATGTGGCTGCTGTACGAACAGCCGGACGTCGACTTCGCCGACATGCGGCAGAAGTTCTCCGACATCCGTAAGCGGGCCTTCCGCTTCCCCGTGCTCGGCAAGCAGGCCCGCCTCGTCTGCGTCCCCACCACCTCGGGAACCGGCGCCGAGGTCACCCCCTTTGCCGTGATCTCCGACCCTGCGACCGGCAAGAAGTACCCGCTGGCCGACTACGCCCTGACCCCCAGCGTCGCGATCATCGATCCCGTCCTGACCAACGACCTGCCGGCGTCGCTCGCGGCCGACAGCGGCTTCGACGCCCTCACCCATGCCACCGAGGCGTACGTATCCGTCTATGCCAACGACTTCACCGACGGTCTGGCGCTGCACGCCATCAGGCTGGTCTTCGACCACCTTGAGGCGGCGGTCACCGGCGAGGCGGCACGGCGGAGCGTGGCACGGGAGAAGATGCACAACGCGGGCACCATCGCGGGCATGGCCTTCGGCAACGCCTTCCTCGGAATCGTCCACGCGATGTCCCACACCCTGGGCGCCACCTTCCACATCGCCCACGGGCGGACCAACGCAATCCTCCTGCCGCACGTGATCCGCTACAACGGCACCGTTCCCGGCAAGCTGACGGGATGGCCCAAGTACGAGAGCTACCGCGCGCCCGAGAGGTTCCAGGACATTGCCCGTGCCCTCGGGCTCCCCGCATCCACCCCCGCCGAGGGCGTGGCCTCGTACGCCGCCGCGGTGGAACGCCTGCGGGACGCCGTGTGCATCGAACCGTCCTTCCGCGCCCTGGGACTTGACGAGGCCGCCTTCATCGGCGCGCTGCCGCAGCAGGCACTGAACGCCTATGAGGACCAGTGCGCCCCGGCCAACCCGCGCATGCCGATGCTGGACGACATGGAGGACATCATGCGTGCGGCCTACTATGCCGGGCCGCGGCCCCTTCCCTCCTTCTGACCGCGCGTAGGGCGGCGGCCCCTCTGCGGGCGGGCCGCCGAGACCGTGAGGGACCCGGGGTCCAGGGCAGCCATCTGGGGCGCGGCCGCGTATGAGGGCCATCCGGCCCTGGCCGAAGGTCCCGCTCGCACGGCACGATGCAGTGGATCCGCCGGCGGGCGGACGATTCGGCGAACTCGGAGTGTGCGATGACGGACAGCAGCGGCGGCCTTACCGGGAAGGAACCGGTCAGGGTCTTCCTCCTCGACGATCACGAGGTCGTGCGCCGCGGTGTGCACGATCTGCTGGACGCCGAGCCGGACCTGACCGTGGTAGGGGAGGCAGGCACGGTCGAGCAGGCGCTCGTCCGTGTGCCCGCGCTGCGCCCGCAGGTCGCCGTCCTGGATGTGCGCCTGCCGGACGGGGACGGCGTGAGTGTCTGCCGGGAGCTGCGCTCCCGAATGCCCGACCTCGCCTGCCTGATGCTGACGTCATTCGACGACGAGGAGGCGCTGCTCGACGCGATCATGGCCGGCGCGTCCGGATACGTGCTCAAGCAGATCACCGGAACCGACCTGGTGAACGCCGTGCGGACGGTCGCCTCCGGCCAGTCCATGCTGGACCCCGGCGCTACGGCGCGGGTGATGGCCCGGCTGCGCGGCGGACCTCCGCAGGAGGAGCTGCCACAGGGTCTGCCCGGCCTGACGGAGCGCGAGCGTGAGATCCTCGCTCTTGTCGGGGAAGGGCTGACCAATCGTGAGATCGGTCAGCGGCTCTACCTGGCGGAGAAGACAGTCAAGAACAACATCTCCCGGCTGCTCGCCAAACTGGGCGTCGAACGGCGAGTGCAGGCCGCCGTCATCGCCACGCAGGCTCTGGCCGCCCAGGGAGACCAGAGCGGGCGGCTCGGCAAGGTGTAACGGCTGTGCCGGGATCTGAGCGCAGGTTCACGCGCCTGCGAAACGGCTGAGCGGCCCGGCCCGGCGTCC
>NZ_JBSGXU010000273.1:0-8600 GCF_053610205.1 Streptomyces sp. NPDC054932
GACCGGGCGACAGGTCAGCGGCCGGCCGGAGTCGGGTCAGCGGCAGTACTTCACCTCGGAGAGGTTCTTGACATAGCGGGCGGAGACCCAGCGCTCCTTGTCGTAGGCGCGGTTGGGCGTCGCGGCCTCGTGCTCCCAGTTGCCCTTCTTCTCGGCCAGGCGGTACCAGATGCGGTTGCCGTCGACCTTGTCACCGTACTTCTTGCACTCGATCTCGACCTTGCTGTTCGGGTACACGTGGCCGAGGGACTGTGCGCGGGTGCTCGGCTTGCTGCGGACCGTCAGCGGCCCCTTCGACACGACCTTGCCGATGACGTACTCGCCGGGGTACACACCGGGCTGCGACCCGCCGACGACGATCTCCCGCGGAGGCAGGTTGTCCGTCGGACCGTCGTCGGCGACGGCGGCGCCCGCTCCGACCAGACCGAGAACCAGGCTGCCGGTGGCGAGAGCGAGGGTGGTTCTGGTGGGCTTCAGCATGAGCCGGCTCCTCTACGAAGACTTCCGCCCGGCCGCGACGTGCGGCACGGGGCGGCAACCAGGTGGTTGCCAGGGACGACTATGACGAGGACAGGGCGCCTAGCCCCGGTGGCTCACCGCCCTTTAACCCGATATGACCAATTCGTCCCTTCGGGGTGCGGCGGCCCTGCCCGCCCCCGAACGGGCACGGCCGCCCGGCGGGTCCCGGAGGGAGTGGGCCGGTGCCGGCCGGTGGACCGGCGGAGGAAAATCCATGCGCGGCGCCCTCCCGGCCGCGCCCTTCCCGGGTGGAGACCGGCCTACCGCCCTGGGTGGAGACCGGCCTACCGCCCTGGGTGGTCACGCCGTACAACCTGGGTGGTACACGAGGGGGTTGGGGTGTACGGGTCCGGGCCACGACGCAGGGTCCCGCCCGGGGCGTGCGGGCGGCCGCCACCCCCGGCCGCCCGAATGCCCTGATCGCGCGGTCCCCGGATGCGGGCGGCGGCGGCCCGGGCGAGAGTGGGTGCCATGGGTATCGAAGACTACGGCGGCGGCGCCGGGGCGCACGAGAGCGGCGTCCTCGTCGTGACGACCAACGACGTTCCCGGCTACCGGGTGGAGCGCGTCATCGGCGAGGTCTTCGGCCTCACCGTCCGTTCCCGCCACCTCGGCAGTCAGATCGGCGCCGGCCTGAAGTCGATGATCGGCGGCGAGCTGAAGGGCCTCACCAAGACCCTGGTGGAGACCCGGAACCAGGCCATGGACCGGCTCATCGAGCAGGCGAAGGCGCGCGGCGGGAACGCCGTGCTGATGATGCGCTTCGACGTCACCGACGCCCAGGACGTCGGGACCGAGGTGTGCGCGTACGGCACGGCCGTGGTCCTCGTGCCCGCCTCCACCTGACCCCGCCCCCCCGCCCCCCCGGCACCCGGGGGTGCGTACCGGGATGCGATGCTCCCTGCGTGACCGAACCACGTGAGGTTGTCATCGTCCGCCGGCCGGGTCGGGCCCTTTCCGCCCGGGACGGGTTGGCCGGGCTGCTGGCCGCCTACCACCTGCGGACGCAGGAGGAGAAGGGCGAGGCCGTCGCGGATGTGGACGGCCTGCCCGACCGCTACCGCGCGGAGATCGCGGATCCGCAGCTGGCCTTCGCCCGCGATTGCGTGCTGCTGGCCTCGATCGGGGACACCGCGGTGGGCTGCCTGGTGGTGGCCGCCCCCGTGGACGGGCGGTGCGAGGTCAAGAGGCTCTGGACGGACCCGGAGTTCCGCGGGCTGGGCATCGCGCGCCGTCTCGTCGGCGCCGCGCTGACGCACGCCGAGGAGAACGGCCTCAGTGCGGTGCGGCTCTCGGTGTGGCAGTGGCGGGCAGGCGCGATCGCGCTGTACGAACGGCTCGGATTCACCGTCACCGGGTCGTGGGACGAGCGGGACCGGCTGGTCTGCATGGAACGTTCCGTCCGAGGGGAACGCCTCTGCCGGTGAGCCGGTCCGGCCCGTCGGGGTCACGCCCCGCCCGCGGCTGTGCCTACCGCTTCCAGAGGGTCACTTCGGTGAGGTACGTCGGGACCTTGTAGAGCCTGTCCGTCGAGGGCTCGACCCCGACGATCTTGACCATGGCGAGATTGCCCTTGCTGGTGACGGTGCACAGCAGGTCGCCCTGGACGATGGCGCTGTCCGCCCCGCCGAGGTCCGACTGCGGCAGCTTGTCGGGAATCGGATCGGTGGCGGCCCCGGTCTCGCACTGCTCGGGGGTGGCGCCCTTGCTCTTGCCGAACGAGGTCACGCTCTCGACGCTGTCGTAGCCCATGGTCAGCTCACGGTCGTTGTAGCCGATGTCGCCGAACGGAGCCACCTTGGGAAAGTCGAGGTCGACCGCGTTGATCTTGCCGAACTCCCTGGGCGCGAGGAACTTCACGGGCTTGTCCTTGAACACCGCGGTGTAGGTGCGGCCGGACGCCTGGGGTGCGGGGGTCGAGCCACTGCTTTGCGCCGCCGGCGCCGCGTCGTTCGGCGCAGCGTCCTTCGGTGCCTCCGCCGTCTTGTCCTTGCTGTCGGCCGCGGTCTGCCGGTCGCCGCCCTTGTCGTCGTTGTGCGTGAAGTACCAGGCGCCGCCCGCGGCGAGGGCGACCACCAGGACTCCGGCGCCGACGACCAGGGGCACGCGGCTGCGGCGCGCGGGGGCGGGGGCCGCCGGCGCGGAGGGTGCGGAGTAGGAGGGTGCGGCGTAGGCGGGGGCGGTGGACGCCCCGTACCCCGGGTGGGCCGGGCCCTGGGTCGGTGCGTACGCCGCGGGGACCGGCCCGGGCGCCTGCGTCGGCGCGTACGCGGGGCGGACGGGCTCGGGGGCCATGGTCGGCGTGTACGCCGGCGGGGGCGGGGTCTGCGCCGGTGCCGGGTGGGACGCCGGTGCCGGTGCCGGTGCCGGTGCCGGTGCCTGGGCCTGTGCCTGCGCCGACTGTTCGCGCCGCGCGATCTCCGCGGTCAGCGGTCCGGGCAGCCAGCCGTCGAAGTCGCGCAGCTCCCGGCCCGCCAGCCGGGCGCACCACTCGGCGAGTTCGGCCGGGCGGGGCCGCTGTTCGGCATCGGCGTGCAGGCAGCGCTCCAGCAGCTGCCGCAGCGGCTCCGGGTAGCCGTTCAGATCCGGCGCCTGCTGCGGGGTGTTCGCTATGGCCGCGGCGATCGACAGGCCCGCCCCGTCGCCGTACGGGTGGCGGCCGGTGGCCACGACCGCGGCGATCAGCCCCAGCGCGAAGACATCGGTCGCCGGGGTGACCGTCCGGCCGAGCGCATGCTCGGGGGACATGTACTGCGGTGTCCCGATGAAGCCGCCGCTGCGGGTCAGTTGGGTGGTGTCGGTGGCGCGCGCGATCCCGAAGTCGATCACCCAGGGCCCATTCGAACCGAGCAGGATGTTGCTCGGCTTGAGGTCGCGGTGCACCACCGAGGCGGCGTGGATCGAGTGCAGGGCCTGGGCCGTGCAGCCGATCAGCTGGAACACCGCGGGCAGCGGCAGCGGCCCGTGGGTGGCGAGGGCGTCGTCGAGCGCGAGGCCCGGTACGAACGCGGTGGCCAGCCAGGGCTGTTCACCACTGGTGTCATGGTCGAGGACCGGCACGATGTGGTAGCCCTGTACGCGGCGGGCCGCCTGCACCTCGCGTTCGAAACGGACCCGGAAGTCCTGCTCCTGGGCGAACTCGCGGCGGATGACCTTCAGGGCGACCGGCTGCTTCCCCCGGGTGTGCGAGAGGTACACGGAACCCATGCCGCCCTCGCCGATCTTCGCGAGCAACCGGTAGCCGGCGATCTCCTGCGGATCCGTCGGCCCGAGCGGTCTCAGTACTGCGGCGTCGGTGTTGGACATGGGCTCCCCCTCGATGATCACTGGCACCAGATCCTAACGGGGGCGTCGCCCGCCCCCGCACCCCGCCGCTACCGTGGTGCCCCCGAGACGAAGGGCGGCCCGATGAGTCAACGCAAGTCGGCGGCAGAGGTGTTCGACGAGCTGGGGGAGCGCTACGAGGAGGTGTTCGGGCGGGTCCCCGGCCAACTGGCGGCCCTGGACTGGCTCACCGCCCGACTGCCCGCCGGGGCAAGGGTGTTGGACGTGGGCAGCGGCACCGGACGGCCCACCGCCGAGACGCTGGTCCGGGCCGGCTGCGCCGTCACCGGCATCGACGTGTCGTCGGCCATGGTCGAACTGGCCCGCGCCAGAGTCCCGCAGGCGCGCTTCGAGCAGGCCGACGTGCGCACCTACGCGCCCGAGCCGGCCGGCTTCGACGCCGTGTGCTCCTTCTTCCCGCTCCTGGTGATGGACCAGCCGGAGGTCGCGCGGGCACTGGACCGCATGGCGTCCTGGGTCGCCCCGGGCGGGTACTTCGTGATGGCCACCGTGCCGGGGGACATCCGGGGCCTGGACATCGAGTGGATGGGCCACGAGGTCACGGTCAGCAGCCTCTCCACGGCGGACCACCTGGCCAGGCTCGCCGACCGGGGTCTGGAGGTGCTGCACCACCACACCGCGCACTTCCGGCCCGCGGACGACCGGGCGGGCCCCGAGGAGCACCTCTTCTGCTACGCGCGCCGGAGCGTGTGACCGCCCTGCGGACGGGGCCCCGTACGGACCGCCGGGCGGACCGGACCCCGTACGGACCGCCGGGCCTCATGGGGACGCGGGTGCCCGGTCGGTACGGGATGCCCGCGCCTCCGCCCGGTCGGTACGGGGTACCGGCGCGTCCGCCCGCGGGGTACGGCCCGGACGCAGGCCCGCGGCCAGCCCCGCGATCACCACCAGCAGGCCCAGCCACACCGCCGGTCCGGGGACCCCGCTGCCCGTGAGGACCCCGGCACCGGCCGCGGCCAGGGGCGCGATCCCGGTCAGCAGCCCGGCGCGGCCCGTACCCACGGCGGCCACCGTGCGGTACCAGAGCAGGAAGGCCACGGCCGTCACCATGACGGCGAGGTATCCGGCGGCCGCCCACTGGCCCGGCCCGAGCGACGCCACCGCGGACGGGCCCTCGAAGGCGACCGTGAGCCCCGCCAGCATCAGCGCCCCCAGCCACACCGTGTGCACGGACACGCCCCACGCGCCGTGCCGACCCAGCACCGGCACCGCGAGCAGGGTGAAGGCTGCCTCGCAGCCCAGAGCGAGCGCCGCCCAGGCCACCCCGGCGGCGTCCGTCCGCCCCGTCCCCTCGACCAGTACCGCCCCCGCCACCACGACCGGAGCCGCCAGCAGCACCGGTCGGCTGGGCCGCCGCCTCTCCAGGAGGGGCCCGATCAGCCCCAGCAGGATCGGTACGGAGGCCACCGCGACGGCGATCACGGCCGGTTCGGCGTGGGCCACCCCACGGACCACGGCCACGTTGAACAGCACCAGCCCGGTCGCTGCGATCCCCGCCAGCCACAGCCATTCCCGGCCCCGCGGCCGGTGGATCCTCACCCGGGCGGCCCGGGCCATGGCAACCAGCATCAGCGCGGCGGCCGCGTACCGGACGGCCTGGGTGGCGAACAGCGGGGCGTCGACGAGCGCCCGCGACACGGTGACGCTGCTGCCGACCAGCGCCATCCCGGCGATCCCCGGGACCAGGTCCCGGAAGGCGGTGGAGACGGTTGCCGGGGCGGCAGCAGGAGCAGGCGTGGGAACGGGCGTGGGGGTGGGGGCGGACGTGCGGTGTGTCTGCATGCGATCCAGCGTGGCCGCACAATGGCCCCATGAGCAGGTCCAATGATGGCGCCATCGAGGGGTCCAAAAGCCCGAACGGCTCGGACTTCCTCCAGCTGGACGTCGGTCAGGCCCCACCCGGCGGCCGGACCGAATGGCTGGCGGGCCGGCTCCGCGCCGCCATCGCCGACGGCACCCTCCCGGTCGGCAGCCGGCTCCCGGCCAGCCGCGTCCTCGCCGCCGAACTGCGGGTCTCCCGCGGGCTGGTCACCGAGGCCTACCAGCGCCTCGCCGAGACGGGCCAGGTCAGTGGCCGCGGCCGGGGCGGCACCGTGGTCGTCGCGGCCCCGCCGCCGGTGGCCGCCCCGGCCCGTCCGCCGGAGCGCGGCGGCCTCGTCGACGCCCTGCGCGCCGTACCGTGCCGGATCGACCTGTCACCCGGGGTCCCCGACCTCACCGCCTTCCCGCGTACGGCCTGGCTGCAGGCCGAGCGCCGCGTCCTCGCCGCGCTCACCCCGGCCGACTTCGGCTACGGGAACCCCCAGGGCGCGCCCGCGCTGCGGCAGGCCGTCGTCGGCTGGCTGGCCCGGAACCGGGGGATCCGCGCCGACCCCGACGAGGTGGTCGTCGTCGCGGGCGTCGCCCAGGCGCTGGCGCTGCTGGCACACGTCCTGCGGGAGGAGGGCGTGCAGCGGATCGCGGTCGAGGACCCCGGCTCGCTCGGCGCCCGCCAGCAGCTGGAGTACGGGCGGCTGGAGACCGTGCCGGTAGGAGTGGACGAGGCCGGGCTGGACGTGGCCGCGCTCCGGGCGAGCGGCGCCGGGGCCGTCCTGCTCACCCCGGCGCACCAGTTCCCGACCGGGGTCGTCCTCGACGGCGACCGCCGCCGGGACCTGCTGGGCTGGGCGGCGGCCGGGGGAGTGGTCATCGAGGACGACTACGACGCCGAGCACCGCTACGACCGAGCCCCCGTACCAGCGCTGCGCGCCCTGCTGCCCGAAGGGGTCTGTTACGCCGGGAGCGTCTCCAAACTCCTCGCCCCCGCCCTGCGCCTGGGCTGGCTGCTGGTCCCGCCGCGCCTGCGCGACGCGGTGACCGCCGCCAAGCGCTACGCCGACCTCGGCAATCCGGTCCTCGCCCAGCTGGTCCTCGCCCGGCTGATGGACTCGGGCGAACTGGAGCGGCACCTGCGCTTCGTCAGGCGCCGCCACCGCCGCCGCCGCGACGCCATGCTCCGGGCCCTGGCCGAGCTGCTGCCCGGCGCCCGGGTGCACGGCGCGGCGGCCGGACTGCACCTGATGGTCACCTTCGACGGCGCCGGATTCCAGGACGGGGACCTGGCCTCGGCAGCCCTGGCCCTGGGGGTCAAGACCCACCCGCTGTCCTGGCACCGCGTCCGCCCGGGCCCTCCGGGCCTGATCCTCGGCTACGCGGCGGGCTCGGCCGGCGAGATCGAGGAGGGCGTCGCCACCCTGGCCGAGGCCCTGAAGGGGCTCCCGGAAACCGGTCGGAAAGTTTTTCCGGAACGGCGGCAACCTCCCGGGGGGTCGCGCGTCGTGCGGGGGTGAAGGGCGTGATCCCGCGCCCTCGACCCGACCGTGGAGAACCACCGTGAAGAACCTGAAGCGTGTCCCTGCGGCCTTCCGCCGGACGGCCGTCACAGCCGCGGCCGCCGGGGTGGCCGTCGCCCTCGCCGGTCCGGCCTCCGCCGCGAGCGGCAGTTCGGCCGCGCCCTCCCCGTCGGTCAGCGTGCCCGCCAGCGCCTCGCCCACCGCGGGCGGGCCCAAGCCCTCCCCGTCGGTGAGCACCCCGCCGAGCGCGGGAGGCAACACGAAGAGCGCGGCTCCCAGCCCCGCGCCCAGCGGCGTCGCGACGACCCCGGGGTCCGAGGCCGGGCCCGGCGCGTCCCCCTCCGCGCCCGCTGCCGCCCCCGGCACGCCGGAGCTCGCGCATACTGGCTCCTCGGCGACCACCGTCGCGATGGGGGCGGGGGCCGCCGGCCTGGTCCTCGCCGGCGCCGGAGCCCTGTACGCCGTGCGGCGCCGCGCGAACAGCTGAGGAATCCCGTGCTCCAACTGGCACCACCCGTCGGCCCCCTCATGCCCGGCTTCGGCCGGGCGTGGCGGGGCCTGCGGTCGTTGCTGCGCCGCGAGCGCTCAGCCCCGCCCGTCCCCCCGCGGTCGTACGGGGACCCGTACCACTCCTCGTACGGGCCCTCGTACACGTACGACCACACGGGCGACGGCGACCCGCGGCCGCCCACCGTCACCGACCTCTACCATGCGCACCGGCTCCGGATGGTGCGGCTGGCGGTCCTGCTCGTCGACGACCTGGCCACCGCCGAGGACGTGGTGCAGGACGCCTTCACCGCCCTCTACCGGCGGCACGGGGAACAGATCACCGAAGTCGACAACGCGCTGGGCTACCTGCGCACCGCGGTGGTCAACACCTCCCGCTCCGTGCTGCGCCGCAGGCGCACCGTGCGGGCCTGGACCCCGCCGGCGGCGGCCGACATCCCGTCCGCCGAGGAGCACGTCGTCCTGGACGAGGCGCACCGCGAGGTGCTCGCCGCGCTCGGCCGGCTGACGGCGCGCCGCCGGCAGGTCCTGGTGCTGCGGTACTGGGCCGATCTCAGCGAGGCGGAGATCGCGACCACTCTCGGGATCAGCCGGGGAGCGGTGAAGTCCAACGCGAGCCGCGGCCTGGACGCGCTGGAAAAGATTCTGGAGGGACGGATATGACGCGTGACGGCGAACGCCTCGCCGAGCGGCCCGTCGAGCGCCGGCTGCGCCAGGCCCTCGACGCGCGCGCGGACAGCATCGACGTGCGCCGGTTGCGGCCCGCGGATCCGCCGGGGCCGCGGGCGGGACGGCTGCCCCTGGTGCGGCTGCGGCGGTTCGCGCTGCCCCTGGCGGGCCTGGCGGCGGCCGCGGCGGCCGCCGGGATCGGCTACCTGCTGCTGGCCCCGGATCCGG
>NZ_JBSGXU010000274.1:0-8463 GCF_053610205.1 Streptomyces sp. NPDC054932
GCCTGCAGCAGGCCGGGGCGCTGAGATCCCGGGGAACAACCGGCCGGACATCGATCGGGCCGACTCGATACGCGCGGAAAGCGAGGCATCGCGGCCGCGTCACGGAAAGCAATTTCTAGGCAAGGGAGAATCTCATGCGGATGCGATCCACGAAGTTTCGTCTCGGTCTCATCATTTCGGCGACGCTGCTCGGTGCTGGTGCGATGGCACCGGTCGCCACGGCAGCCCCGGCATCTACCGCCCAGACGGCCACCGCGGTCGTCGCCGGTGACGCCCAGCCGGGCGGCGGCCGGTTCGACGGCAGGGCGCTACTGGACGGCGTCAAGGTGGAGAACGGCAGCGTCCGGGTCGGCGACCGGGTCTGTGCGGGCAAGTGCAACGGGTCGGTGAACGGCACCGAGGGCAGCAAGGGCGGTATCTGTGCCGGGCAGTGCAACGGAAGCGCCAACGGTGGCACCGGCACCACCGGCGTGCCGGGCGGTACCGGCGGCACCGGCGGTACCGGCGGCATCTGCGCCGGTTCCTGCAACGGCAGAGCCACCGGCGGCACCGGCGGCACCGGCGGGACCGCGCTGCCCGGCGGCGACGGCGGCAAGGGCGGCACCGGCGGTGAGGGCGGTCTGTGCTTCGGCTTCGGCTGCGGGACCACAGGCGGCTTCGGCGGCGCCGGCGGCGCGGGCGGCTTCGACTTCGACTGACCGCCACCCACCGGAACGCGCACCGTGACAGGTCCCCTCGGGGCCCGGTCACGGTGCGCGTTCTCGTGCGCGTCCGGTTCGATCGCATGCGTGTGGGGCGCTCGATAGACTTCCAGGTATGGAAGAGCGGCCTGCCGCGTCCGGCGGCGTCACACGGCCGGGTGAGGGGGGCGCCCGATGAGCGAGGTGTCCAACCTCAGCGTGTACGCGGGCCGTGCCTCGGGTCTCATCGGGAAGCAGATCGCGGGCTACCGGGTGGAGCGCATGATCGGCCGCGGCGGCATGGCCGTCGTCTACTGCGCCAAGGACCTGCGCCTGGACCGTACGGTCGCGCTCAAGCTGATCGCCCCGGAGCGCGCCCGCGACGAGACCTTCCGGCGCCGCTTCACGCACGAATCACGGGTGGCCGCATCGATCGACCACCCGCACATCGTGCCCATTTTCGAAGCCGGCGAGACCGACGGCGTCCTCTACATCGCCATGCGCTACGTGTCCGGCCTGGACCTGCGCGCGCTGCTGGACCGTGACGGCCCGCTGCCCGTCGCGACCGCCCTGCGCATCGCCGCCCAGGTGGCATCCGCGCTCGACGCGGCCCACGACCACGACCTGGTGCACCGGGACGTCAAGCCGGGCAACATCCTGGTCGCCGCGGGCACCGACAGCGACCACCCCGAGCACATCTACCTGACGGACTTCGGTTTGACGAAGAAGGCGCTGGCGCTCACCGGATTCACCACGGACGGCGAATTCGTCGGAACGCTCGACTACATGGCGCCGGAACAGATATCCGGCAGGCCGGTGGACGGCAGGTGCGATCTCTACAGCCTGGCGTGCGTCGTCTACGAAACGCTCGCGGGCGGGCCGCCCTTCCAGCGCGAGGAGGACGCGGCGCTGCTGTGGGCGCACCAGTACGACCCGCCGCCCCCACTGACGGAACGGCGGCCGGGAATCGCTCCCGCCGCCGCCGACGTGCTGACCAAGGCCCTGTCGAAGGTCCCCGAGGACCGTTACGGGTCCTGCCTCGAATTCGTGGCCGCTCTGCGCGTCGCCACTGGAGGCGGCATCGGCCAGTACGCCGATCCGCCGTCGCGGGAGGGTCCCCGTCCCCCCGGTGCCGCGGGGGGCCCCGTACCCCCGCGGGAGCCCCCGGTCTGGGCCCGGCCGGTGTTCTACGGCCTGCCCGGCGGCCCGTAGACCGTCCCGCCCCCTGTGAGTGCGTCGATCGCTCCGGGTGTCACAGCCCCATGGAGATGGCCAGTCGGGTCATCTCGGCCGTGCTGTTGATGTTCAGCTTGGCGCGGATGCGGCGCAGGTAGGCGTCGACCGTGTGCTTGGAGAGCCCCATCTGGCGGGCCGTCTGCAGGTAGGTGCAGCCTGCGGCGATGTGTCGCAGTGCCTCCTGCTCGCGGGGGGCGAGCGTGGGGACGGCGGCTTCGGTCTGCGGGGCGGCGAGGGTGAGGCTCATGATTTCCTCCGACGGATCGGCCTGGTCATCACTGCTCACGTCCTCGGAAGCAGGGGACGTATACCGGAATATCGGTGTTTGTCCCTGATAAAGAGCTTGTCGGCGGGACTTCATGGACGTGTCCGCCGACTGTCACAGGCGCGTCACAGGGAACATTTCCCCGCATACAACCCCACTCCGCAGGCGTCCTCAGTACCCGTTGAGCGACTGCTCCGCCCAGATGGTCTTCCCGATGGCCGCATGCCGCGTGCCCCAGCGCTGGGCGAGCTGGGCGACCAGCAGCAGACCCCGCCCGCCCTCGTCGAAGGTCCGGGCCCGCCGCATGTGCGGGGCGGTGCTGCTCGCGTCGGAGACCTCGCAGATCAGGGTGCTGTTCTTCTCGTGGATCAGCCGCAGCTGGATGGGCGGCTGCCCGTACCGGATGGCATTGGTGACCAGCTCGCTCACCAGCAGCTCGGTGACGAAGGCGGCCTCCTCCAGCCCCCAGGCCGTCAGCTGCTCGGTGGTCTGCCGCCGGGCCCGGGCGACGACCGAGGGGTCGGAGGGCAGGTCCCAGACGACGACCTGGTCCGCGTGCAGGCTCCGGGTCCGGGCGACGAGCAGGGCGACGTCGTCGTCCGGGCGGTGCGTCAGCATGGCCGTCAGTACGCGGTCGCAGACCGCGTCCAGCGTGTCCGCGGGCCGCACCAGGGCCGCGAACATGCTGTCCAGCGCCTCGTCGATGTCGTGGTCGCGGGCCTGCAGCAGGCCATCGGTGTACAGGGCGAGGACGCTGCCCTCGGGCAGCTCGACCTCGAGCGTCTCGAAGGGCAGACCGCCCAGGCCCAGCGGCGGACCGGCCGGGACGTCCAGGAGGTACACGGAGCCCTCCGGGGAGACCACCGCCGGCGGCGGGTGGCCGGCCCGGGCGACCGTGCACCGGCGGATGACCGGGTCGTAGACCACGTAGAGGCAGGTGGTGCCGATGCCTCCGGCCGCCTCCCCGCCGGACTCCGGGTCGGCCTCGTCGGCGGACAGGTGGATGACGAGGTCGTCGAGGTGGGTGAGCAGCTCGTCGGGGGCCAGGTCGACATCGGCCAGGGTGCGCACCGCGGTCCGCAGCCGGCCCATGGTGGCGGTGGCCCGGATGCCGTGGCCTACGACGTCCCCCACGACCAGGGCCACCCGGGCGCCGGACAGCGGGATCACGTCGAACCAGTCACCGCCCACGCCGGCCTCGCCGGCGGCGGGCAGGTAGCGGGAGGCGATCTCCAGGGCCGCCTGGTCGGGGAGCGTGTGCGGGAGCAGGCTGCGCTGCAGCGTCATGGTGGTCGTGTGCTCGCGGCCGGACCGGTACGCGTTGCGGATGCCGGCGGCCGCCCGGGCCGTCAGTTCCCCGGCCAGCCGCAGGTCCTCCGGCCGGAAGTCCCCCTGGCGCCGGTGGCGGCCGAAGACGGCGACACCGAGCGTGCCCCCGCCGGCCCGCATCGGCACCACCATGATCGAGTGGGTCCCGTACTCGCCGATCCAGGCGGCCCCGGGGTCCTGGGCCGCCCACCGGGCGAGGGCCGGGTCCGCCGTCCCGTAGACGGCACCGCGGCCCGCGACCAGTGCTTCGACCGGTGGCGACAGCGGCGGATAGCTGGTCGTGTCCCCGACGGCGATCCTCGACTCCGGGGTTCCGTGGAGGACCGACCGGGCCGCGGCACGGCAGACGGTGACCGGCTCGCCCTCCGGGACGGAGACCGGCTCGTCGCCGCGCGGGAGTGGTTCCAGCAGGTCGACGACCGCGAAGTCGGCGAGCCGGGGGACCGCGGCGTCGGCCAGCTCGTGCGCCGTGCGGACGCTGTCCAGGGTGGTCCCGATGGGGGCGGTGTCGACCTCGTCCGTCAGGAGCATCTGGTGCTGGACGCTCTCCGCGGCGGCCCGGTCGTCGTGCGCGGCCAGGCACACGGCGTGCACCCGGCCGTCCGGGTCCCGCAACGGGGCCAGCGAGGTGGTCCAACCGTGCTCCTGGCCGCCACCCGTGGGGTGGACGAATGCCTCCAGGTACTGCGGCTCACCGGAGTCCAGTACCAGGCGCATCCTGCGCTCGGTCTCGTCGCTCACCGGATCCGGCGCGATCTCCGACAGCCGCAGCCCGCGCATCTCCGCCTCCGTCAGGGAGAGCGTCCGCTCCATCCCGGCGTTCGCCCGTACCAGCCGCAGGTCCGCATCGAAGATCGCCAGAAAGCAGGGGGACTGGGTGAACGCCCATTCCTTCAGCGGTTCGTCCCAGGGCGAGCGGGAGGCGCCGACGGCGGACACCACGAACCACTTGGTGGTCCCGCCGGTGGACGTCCAGCGGTGCGCGAGCAGTGCCACTTCCATCCGGTGGCCGTCCCGGTGCCGCAGTGCCACCGTGCCGCTCCACCGCTCCTGTTCGGACGGGACCCGCCGCGCCGCGTCGTTGAGGACATCGGCGAGCCGGTGGGCGGCCGGCAGTCCCACGACCTCGGACGGCACGTAGCCGAGCAGTCGAGTGGCCCCTTCGCTCCACTCGGTGACGATGCCCTGCTCGTTGATCGTGGCCGAGGCCGTGTACGCCGACTCGAGGGAGGCGCCCGTCTCCTCGGGCCGCTCACCAGGAGAGGTGGGAACTTGCTCCATCGCCACTCATCTCGCCCTCGCTCGTTCCGCTGCCGCACTCCCACGGGGATCCGCGCGGCCAGGCGCTCCTCTGACCAGAATGATCCAGCGGGGCAGGGAGCACCAACGCAGTTCCGTCGCCCGGGGCACTCAACCGGCCGGGTGCGCGAGGACGAGAGCCAGGGCCGCGCCGCCCGCCCGCCACACCATCGCGAGGCGCCCCCCGCCGAGGGCGGGCGGCCGCAGGCCCAGGATCGGGATGCCGCGCGGAGCCGCTCCGAAGACACCGCTCCGGTCGGCCTTGACCGCGGCCTCCTTCAGCGCCCAGGCCGCGGCCAGGGCCTCCGGCCGGTCCGTACCGACCAGGGAGAGCTCCCCGGGCGACAGGATCCGGTCAGCGACCCGGCGTACGGCCTCGGCCGAGGCGGTCTCGCACAGGTCCACCCCTACCGGCCGCGGTGCGAGGGCCGCGGCGACGTGCCGCGCGGTGTGGCTGATGGACACGTTCAGGGCGGGCATCGGGCTGCCGCAGACGACGACGCAGGGGCTGCCGTCGTCACGCGGCAGGATCTCCACCTCGTCCGCCGGCGCGGAGACCACCTCGCCGACCAGGCGCTTCGCGAGCAGCCGGCCCGCAGTCCATTCGACCTGCCGCCAGGCCGGCAGTGCGCCGACCACGCGCCGCTCGGCCGGTGAGAGCGCCGGCGCAGGCCGGAGGCCGCGGAACGGGGCCACCACGAGGCGGGCCCCGCCCCATCGGTGGATGCGGCCCTGCGCGATCGGCCGGAAGAGGGTGTCCATGGCGACGGCGGGGGTCACGCGGCCGGGGCAGTGTCGAGGAGCAGCAGCTCGCGTGCCAGCGCGGCCACGGCCTGCCGGATCTGGCCGGGCGTGTGGTCGTACGTGATGAAGAAGCGCAGCCGGGCCAGCTCCTCCGGTACGGCCGGATGGAGGATGGGGTTGACGCTGATGCCCTGCTGGAACAGGGCCTCGGCGAGTCGCAGGGTCTTCAGCGAGTCCCCGACGATGCACGGGACCACCGGGGTGTCGTGGCTGTCCCCGGTGTTGATGCCCGCCTCGCGCGCGAGGTGGACGAAGAGCGCCGCGTTCTCGGCGAGACGTGCCACGCGCTCCGGCTCCGCGCGCAGTATGCGCAGGGCGGTCAGCGATGCCGCGGTGTCGGCCGGGGTCATGCCGGCGCTGTAGACGAAGCCCGGAACGGTGTAGCGCAGGTACTCGACGACCGAGCGGCTCCCCGCGACGTAGCCGCCGCAGCTCGCCAGCGCCTTGGACAGCGTGCCCGACCACAGGTCGACGGCCGAGCGGTCGATGCCGAAGTACTCGCCGATGCCGCGCCCGGTCCTGCCGATCGTGCCGATGCTGTGCGCCTCGTCGATCATCAGGAGTGCGCCGTGCCGGCGCTTGATCTCGACGAGGGCGGGCAGGTCGGCGATGTCCCCGTCCATGCTGTAGACGCCTTCGACGACGACGAGCACCCGCCGGTACTGGTCGCGGATCTGCGCCAGCAGGGTGTCGAGGGCGTTCGCGTCGTTGTGGGGGAAGGGCCGCCGGGTCGCGCCGGAGAGCTTGCACCCCTGCAGGATGCTGTCGTGGGCGAGGGAGTCGTGGACGATCAGGTCCCCGGGACCGACCAGGTGCCCGATCACGGTGACGTTGGTGGCATGGCCGTTGGCCAGGGTGATCGCCGCTTCGCACCCGAGCAGGCCGGCGATCTCGCTCTCCAGTTCCAGGTGGAGCGGTCGGCTGCCGGACAGCAGCCTGCTGGCGGACACCGAGGTGCCGCAGTGTTCTATCGCCTCCTGGGCCGCCCGGTTCACCTGCGGGTGGGTCGCCAGGCCCAGGTAGTTGTAGCTGGAGAAGGAGAGGAGCTTCCGGCCCTCGATGACGGTCGTGTCCGTCATGCCGCCCTCGTGGACGAGGAAGTACGGATTGGGCAGCCCCAGCCCGGAGAGCGTGGCGATGCGGTCGCCGTGGGCGGCGACCTCGGGGAAGCACTCGATCCGGGTGTGCTCTTCGGGCAGCTCGGCGGCGGCCGCTGCGACCGTGTCCGCGACGGGGACGGGGACCGCGGGCGGGTCCGCGGGCGGGTCGGCGGGCGGGGGTGCCGGTGCTTCCCCGCCTCTGGAGCGCTGCTCGGGTACGGCGGCCGGTACGGCGCCTTCGCAGGTCCGGGCGATCATCGTGGCGATCTTCCCGACGGTCGGCCTGTCCGCGGCCGTTTCGTCGAACGTCCACCCGGGCCACTGGCGCTGGAGGGAGGTGAACAGGTCGGTCAGCATCAGCGAGTCGAAGCCGAGGTCGTCGATCAGCAGCTGGTCGTCGCGCAGATGCGCCACCGGGAACGCGCTGACCCGGGCCACGTGCGCGAGTACGGCGGCGGTGACCCCGGCGATGTCCCCGGCCGGCGCCGGATCCCCGTCCGCGGGGGCCACAGGTGCAGCGGCGGCCTCCGGGGCCCGCTCCAGGATTTCCAGGGCCTCCGGGGCCTCCGGGGCCTGCGGGGCCTGCGGGGCCTGCGGGGCGGTCGGCGGCACCGGCGTGGTGTCGGTCGTCGCAGGGGCGGCGACCTCCACGGCGGGGTTCAGGTCGGGCAGCGTCTCGGCGAGGCGGACGAGCAGCACCGCCTGCTGCTGCACCAGCTGGAGCAGTTCGGTCATCGGGTGCTGCGGCGAGACGTCCATCGCGCTCTCCTCGGCCGGTGCGGGCCCGGTGCGGGTTCCGGCCCGGTCCCGGGACGGGAGGGGGGCGACGGGGGAGTCCGTCTTCCCGGGGCGCCGGCGGGGCAGCCAGTAGGACTGGGTGGCGAGCCTGGCCACCGGCAGGTCGAGCAGTCGGCGCTCCTCCCGGGGAATCAGGGCGCGCGGGTCGACCGGCACGCCCAGGACCGCGAGCCGGGCCAGGGCGCGTACGAAGCCGTGGCCGCCGTCCGGGGCCGCCCCGGTGACGGGGACGACGTGCACGTCGCCGTGGTCGGCGAGGTTGCGGCGGACCGACGTCAGGAGCGAGTTGCCGCCGGTCACCTGGAGGAACACGCGGGCCCCCTGGTCGTAGGCGGTGCGGACGGCTTCGCCGAACCGGACCGGCGCGGACGCGTGCCGCGCCCACAGCTCGCGCAGCCGCTCGGCGTCGGTGCACAGGGCCGCGTCCACGGACGAGACGAACGGCAGGACGGGGCTGCTGACGGGGCGCCCGGCGAGGTCCGCGCGCATGATCTCGTCGGCGGCGGCGAGCCGCGGAGAGTGGAAGGCGTTCGACACGTCGAGCGCGACCGTCACCACCCCCGCCTCGGCGCAGGCCTGCCGCATGGCGACCAGCCCTTGCGGCGTACCGCTGACCACGACCTGCCGCGGCTGGTTGAAGCAGGCGAGCCACACGTCGTCGATGCCGGTGACCAGCCGGCGGCAGGTCTCCTTGTCGGTCTGCACGGCGAGCATCCCGCCCCGCAGGCCGCTCTCGGCCTCCCGGAGCGTCGCGCCCCGGTGGACCAGCAGGCGCACGGTGTCCTCGTCGGTGAGGGCGCCGGCCGCCGCGGCCGCGGCGAACTCCCCGACGCTGTGGCCGAGGACGAGGTCCGGGGTCACGCCGAAGTCCGCGAGGAGCCGGGTGGTGGCGATCTGGACGCTGCCGAGCAGCGGCTGGCACACCTCGGTCGAGGCGAGCCGCCGCCCGAGC
>NZ_JBSGXU010000275.1:0-8414 GCF_053610205.1 Streptomyces sp. NPDC054932
GGGGTGGCGGGCCACTTTCGCGCCGCGCGGTTTGTGGGGTTTGCGGGCCCGCGCCGCCTAACCACCTCGGGGCGGGGGGCGGCCCGGCCGGGCGTACGGCCGGCGGGGGACGCCCACGGTGGCCCCCGTGATGCGAGGCCGGGTCAGCGGCTGTGCGCGAAGTGGATGGCGTCCGCGGCCGCGGCTCCGGCCCCGGCTGCGTTCATGGCGCCCTGCTCCCACCGGGTGGTGAGGTCTCCCGCCGCGTACAGGCCGGGAACGCTGGTCTGCCGGTCGGGGCCGACGGTGAGGAAGCCGTCCTCGTCATGGGCCAGACCGAGAACGCCGGTGAGCCGGTGGACGAGCGGGACCTGCCGCTGGGGCGGCGACCACAGCAGGGTCTGACGCTCCAGGAGGGTGCCGTCGGCCATCTCCACGGTGTGCAGGTCCCCGTCCCGGTGGTGCAGTCGGACGATCTCCCCTTCCACCAGGTCACTGCCCGCCTCCCGGAGCGCCCGGCGGGTCCCCGCGGCGCGGTCCATGCCGGGCGGAGCGATGGCGATCACGTCGGCGGACCAGGCCCGGAACGCGGTGGCGGCGATGGCGGCGTAATCGGGGTCGTCGGCGACCAGGCCCCAGGTGCGGTCCGCGTTCTCCCAGCCCACGCAGAAGGGGCAGTGGATGACGGTGCGGCCCCAGCACTCGGCGAAGCCCTCGACGCCGGCGGGGTGGACGTCGACGACTCCGGTGGCCAGGAGCACGGTGCGCGACCGGACGGTGGAGCCGTCCCCGAGGGCGACATCGAAGCCGCCCCCGGCGGCGCGCGTGATGTCCTCGACCACCGCGTCGCGGCGCCCGGCCAGACCGTAGCCGTCCAGCTCCACCCAGGCCCGGGCGCGCGCCTCGGCCGGGGCGGCGCCTTCCAGGCCGATCATGCCGTGGACCCCGCGGGAGGCGGCGTTGCGGGGCGGGGCCGGGGATTCCACCACCAGGGTGCGGTGGCGGTAGCGGGTCAGGGCCAGCGCGGCGGTGAGACCTGCGGGGCCACCTCCGACGATCACGGTGTCGTACTCGGTGAGCGGGTTCATCAGGGCCTCCGGTGGGTTGACGAGATCGAATGACCGTGGGTCATACTACTGACCAACGGTCATTCGATGCCGTCCATTCCCACCGGAGGAACCGACATGCACGACGCGCACCCCACCCCGCAGGACCCTCGGCCCGCCTTCGACTGGGACGACGTCTACCGCGGCGACGGCAGCGACACCGCCTCCCCCGACCCGCTCCTGCTCGCCCCCGCCGACACCCTCACGCCAGGGAAGGCCCTGGACCTCGGCTGCGGCGCGGGAGGCAACGCCCTGGCGCTCGCCGAGCGCGGCTGGCGCGTCACCGGCGTCGACATCGCACCCCGCGCCCTCGCCAGTGCCAGGATCAGCGCCTGCGCCCGCGGCCTGGAGCTGGAGCTCCTGGTCGCCGACACCGCCTCCTGGCAGCCGGAAACCAGCTACGAGTTCGTCCTCAGCTCCTACGCCCTGCCGCCCCGCGGCCCCGCCCGCACCGCCACCCTCGCGGCCGCGGCCGCCGCCCTCGCCCCCGGCGGCATCCTCTCGCTCGGCGAATGGGACGAGGAGGGCTGCGCCTGGGGCGGGGGCGGCGACCTGGTCACCCTCGACGAGATGCGCACCGGGCTGTCGGGCCTCGGCCTGGACGTCCTGCGGGCGGAACGGCTGCGCGTGCCGCGCCACCAGCACCCCGGCCACGAGCAGCAGCCGGCCGAGGACACCGCCGTGATCGTGATCGCCCGCAAGCCGCATGACACCCTGGAGACCGACGACTGACCGGCCACCGGTCGGTCACCGCCCCGCGAGGAGTCATCCGTGCCCGCCCAGCCCACCGGCCGCTTCCAGCCCCCGGACGTCCGCCGCCGGCAGATCCTCGACGCCGTGGCCGCCCTCCTGCTGGAGGACGGCTACGAGGCTCTGACCATCAGCAAGGTCGCCGCCCGCGCCGGCGTCGCCAAGGGCACGGTCTACCTCTACTTCGACTCGAAGCAGGAACTCCTCGCGGCCCTCCAGGGCGAGATGTGGGGCCGCATGCTGCAGACGCCCGCCGCGCTCCTCGAACGGCCCGAGCTGTCCTGGGCGCAACGGCTCGACGGTCTCGTCGCGGCGTGGGTCGCCGCGGAGCAGGACCACCAGGAGCTCTACCACCGGCTCTTCCACGAGCTCGGAACCGCGGGCGAGGAACCCATGGACCAGGCCCGAGATCTGCTGGTCACCATCCTGACCGGGGGCACCGCGGCCGGTGAGTTCGACGTCACCGACCCCGGACTCACCGCCGACTTCCTCACCCACGCCTACGCCGGTCCCTGCCACCACGCCCCGGGCACCGACGTCACCACCGCCGTCCAGGCCCTCTTCCGCCGCGTCGTCGCAGCCCGCCCCTGACCGCCGGGCCGCGTCCGCCACCCGAAGGGGGACCGGCCCCTGGTGACTCGTGCGTACTGCACACCCCATCGGTGACAGCCGCGACTGTCGCCGCCCTCGGCCCGGGTGACAGCGTGGGAACGTCACCGACCGAGGGAGCAGGTGTGAACAAGGGGTACGCCGCCTTCTGCGACGCCGACCGCTGGTTCTACGACGCGCCGTACCGGCGGGACGGGGAGAACTACCCGGCGGCGCTCGCCCCCGTACCGGCGGGGTGGCAGACACACCGCAGCGGGGACTGGCTGGCGCTGCGGCCCGTCGACGCCCGGCTCCCCTCCCAGGGCTGGAAGATCCACGTCTCGGCGTGCCTGGACAACGCCGAGTCCGTCCTCGAACGGGTCCACCGCTACTGCGTGGACCGCCGGATCGCGTTCAAGTTCGTACCGAGCCGGTACCTGCTGCACCTGCGCAACGCGAAGTACGCCGACCGCGCGGCGAGCGGCAAGTTCCTCACCGTGTACCCGGCGGACCAGGAGCAGTGCCGGCGCATCGCCGAGGAGCTCGACGCGTTACTGGCCGGTGAGCCCGGCCCGTACATCCTGAGCGACCTGCGCTGGAACTCCGGTCCCGTGCACCTGCGTTACGGCAGTTTCACGCTGCGGCACTGCTACGACGACCGTGGCGAGCTCGTCCCGGCGATCGAGGACCCGGAGGGCCGGCTCGTCCCGGACCCGCGGGGTCCGGTGTTCCAGCCGCCCGAGTGGGTCGAGCCGCCGCCGTTCCTGGCACCCCATCTGGCGCGGCGGGCGGCCGTCACCCTCGAAGGCCTCCCGTACGCCGTCGAACGGGCCCTGCACTTCTCCAACGGCGGCGGCGTCTACGCCGGCCGTGACGTCCGCACCGGCGAGCCGGTCGTCCTCAAGGAGGCGCGCCCCTTCGCGGGGCTCGCCGCCGACGGGGCCGATGCGGTGACCCGGCTGCACCGCGAACGCAGGGCCCTGGAGCGGCTGGACGGGCTGGACTGCGTGCCCTCGGTCCACGGCGCCTTCACCGTCGGGGACCACCACTTCCTGGTGATGCAGCACCTGGAGGGCAAGCCCCTCAACACCTACTTCGCCCGCCGGCACCCGCTGATCGAGGCGGATCCGGATCCCGCGGAGCTCGCCGAGTACACCCGGTGGGCGCTGGAGGTCCACCGGCGGGTGACGGAGGCGGTGGAGGCGGTGCACGCCCGCGGCATCGTCTTCAACGACCTGCACCTGTTCAACGTCATGGTCGCGGAGGACGAGGAGACCGGCGCGATGTCGGTCGCGCTGCTCGACTTCGAGGCCGCCGCCCCGCTCGACGAAGGGCTCCGCCAGACCGTCGCCAACCCGGCGTTCGTCGCCCCGGCCGACCGGCGCGGTTTCGCCGTCGACCGGTACGCCCTGGCCTGCCTGCGGCTGGCACTGTTCCTTCCGCTGACCAGTCTGCTGGTGATGGACCGGGCCAAGGCGGCGCACCTGGCCGACATCGCCGCCGAGCAGTTCCCCGTACCGCGTGAGTTCCTCGACGAGGCGGTACGGGAGATCCTCGCCGACCCCGACCCCGGCCCCGGCCGCGATCCCGGCCCCGACCGCGGATCCGCGTCCGGCGGTCGTGCGGCCGCCGGACGCAGCCGCTACCTGCCGGTCGAGCCGGGCGACTGGGAGGCCGCCCGTTCCTCGATGACGGCGGCGCTGCGGGCGAGCGCCACCTTCGACCGTGAGGACCGCCTCTTCCCCGGGGACACGGCCCAGTTCGCGACCGCCGGCGGCGGAACCGGCTTCGGCAACGGAGCGGCCGGCGTGCTGTACGCGCTCGCCGAGGTCGGCGCCGACCCGTGGCCCGAGGCCGAGGAATGGCTGCTGGCCCGGACGAAGCAGCCGGCGTCCGGCATGCCGCTGGGCTTCTACGACGGCCTCGCCGGTCTCGCGTGGACCCTGGAACGGCTCGGCCACCGCGACCGCGCGCTCGCCCTCGCCGAACAACTGCTGTGCCAGCCCTGGCAGTCGGCCGGACCCGACCTGCACAGCGGCCTCGCCGGGATCGGGCTGGCCCTGGACTCCCTGGGCTCGGCCACCGGCGAGGGCGAACTGCACGCCGCTGCCCTGCGCTGCGCCGACCTCCTCGCCGAAGGAGCGGCCACGGCCGGGCCGAAACGGGCCGGTCTGCTCCACGGCCACAGCGGACCCGCCCTCCTCCACCTGCGGCTCCACGAACGCAACCGCGACCCGGAGTCGCTGATCCGGGCCGGCCGGGCCCTGCACCGCGATCTCGACCGGTGCGTGACCAGCGCCTTCGGCACCCTGCAGGTCGACGAGGGATGGCGCACGATGCCCTACCTCGGGGGCGGCAGCGTGGGGATCGGCATGGTGCTGGACGACTGGCTGGGGCACGCGCGGGACGACCGCTTCGAACGGGCCCGGCCGGAGATCGTCCGCGCCGCCCAGGCCACCTTCTACGCCCAGCCCGGTCTGTTCCGCGGCGCGGCCGGAATGATCCTCCACCTGGCGCGGACCACGACGCCGGGGCCGGGTTCCGCCCGCGAGGACATCGCCCGGCAGGTCGAGGCCCTGGCCCGGCACGCGGTCCCGTACCAAGGCTTCCTGGCCTTCCCCGGCGAGCAGATGATGCGCCTGTCCATGGACCTGTCCACGGGCACGGCCGGCACGCTCCTCGCCCTCGGCAGCGCCGCGCCCGGTGGCCGCGCGCACCTGCCGTTCCTCCCCCCGCTGCGGTCCACCGCAGCGGCCCCAGAGCCGGTCCCCCTCGCGGGGGCCGTGACCCATCGGAACACAACAGTGAAGAGGAATCGGACATGACGCTTCTCGACCTGCAGTCGATGGACACCCCGAAGGAAGAGACCACGGAGGCCGCGCACCTCACCGGCGGCGGCAGCCGCGCCAGCCTGCTCCTCTGCGGCGACAGCAGCCTGAGCATCACGACCTGTAACTGATCAGGCCCTCCCGGGCCCGGGCGGTTCGCCGCCCGGGCCCGCACCACACCCCTGGAGGCCGCGCCCATGACTGTGCCCGAACCCTCCGGCGGGGCGACGGCCGTCCGCGGCGCCGACCGGGCCCTGCGGGCGGCCGCGCGACACAGCACCGGCCGCCTCGCCGCCGCCTCCGCCTGCTCGGTGGCCGCCGCCGGTGCGGCCCTGGCCGAACCGGCGGTGCTCGGCCACACCCTCGACCTGCTGCTGCGGCAGGACCCCGCCGGCGCCCGGTGGACCGCGTGCTGCGCGGCGGTGATCGCCGCCGAGGTGCTGCTCGACGCGGCGACGGCCCGGCTGAACGGCGGCGTCGACGCCCGCTCCACCGCCTGGCTGCGGCGCCTGGGGCTCGGCCGGCTGCTGCGCACCGCGCCGCACCACGCCGCCCGCCACTCCCCCGGTGAGCTCTCCGCCCGGCTGACCTCGCAGGCCGCCACGGCCGGCGCCGTACCGGCGGCCGTCGTGAGCGCCGCCGTGGCCCTGATCCTCCCGCTCGGCGGACTCGTGGCCCTGGTCCTGGTCGACGTGTGGACGGCGCTGGCCTTCCTCGCCGGACTCCCGCTGCTCGCCCTGCTGCTGAGGGCGTTCGCCCGCGACTCGGGCGCCAGCGTCAGCCGCTACCAGGAGGTGCAACTCGCCCTGGCCGGCCGCCTCGTCGAGGCCCTCTCGGGCGCCCGTACCATCGCCGCCGCCGGCACCGCCGAGCGCGAACAGGCGCGCGTACTGGCCCGGTTGCCGGAGCTCTCCGCGGAGGGGCGGCGGACGTGGCGGATCTACGGCGCGACCATGGCCCGCACCAGTGCCCTCATGCCGCTGCTGCTCTACGTCGTCCTCGGCGTCGGCGGGGTCCGTCTCGCGGAGGGGGCCCTCGGCGTAGGTGGGCTCCTCGCCGCGGTCCGCTACGCGGGCCTCGCGGCCGGGGTCGGCGCCGTGACGGGGCGGCTCGCGGCCGTGGTGCGCGGGCGGGCCGCTGCCCGCCGCACGGCGGTGCTGTTCGATCTGCCCGAACTCCCCCAGGGGTCCCGCCGGTTGCCCGTGGACGGGCCGGGCGCACTGGAGCTGTGCGGGGTACGGGTCGTCCGCGCGGGCACCGTGGTGCTGTGCGACGTGGACCTGCGGATCCCCGGCGGGACGACCGCCGCCGTCGTCGGCCGTTCGGGCTCGGGCAAGACGACGCTGGCCGCCGTGGCGGGGCGGCTCACCGCCTGCGACGAGGGCCGCGTACTGCTCGACGGCGTGCCGCTGGACGAGCTGTCGGCGGACGAGCTGCGCCGCGAGGTCGGCCACGCCTTCGAGCGTCCGGCCCTCTTCGGGGAGGACGTCGCGGACGCCATCGCCTTCGGCGGCGGACCGGCGCCGGAACCGGGGACCGTGCACGCCGCCGCACGGGCGGCCGGGGCCGACGCGTTCGTCCGCCGCCTGCCCGACGGTTACGACACTGCGCTCGCGGACGCGCCGATGTCCGGCGGGGAGCTGCAACGCCTGGGCCTGGCACGGGCGTTCTGCCGTGCGGGGCGGCTGCTCGTCCTGGACGACGCGACGTCGAGCCTGGACACGGTCACCGCCCGGGAGGTGGAGCGGGCCCTGGAGCGTGACGTCCGGCCGGGCACCCGTCTCGTCGTCGCCCACCGCATCTCCTCGGCGGCCCGCGCTGACCTCGTCGTGTGGCTCGACGCCGGACGGGTGCGGGCGACCGGTACGCACGCGGAGCTGTGGCGGGACCCCGGCTACCGGGCGGTGTTCGGCGACGGGGCGAAGCCGCCCGCGGAAACGCTCCCGGAGTCGGAGGCCGAGGCGGGTCCGCCAGGGCGGGAGGCGGTCCGATGAGCGAGTACGGCTCGTGGCGCCGGGTGTCCCGCGAGGGCGTCCGCTTCCTGCGCGCCCGGCCCCGGTCACTGCGCCGGCTCGCGCTGTGGTCCCTGCTGGAGTCCGCGCACACCTTCCTCGGCGGTTACGCGGTGGCCCGGGCCCTCGACGACGGCTTCGTCGCCGGCCGTACCGGTACCGGCATCGGCTGGCTGGCCGTGGCGGGCGTGGGCGCCCTGCTCGGCGCCCTCGCCCTGCGCGGGGTGTTCGGCGGGCTCGCGGACCTGGTCGAACCACTGCGGGACGGTCTGGTGCGCCGCTCCGTGCGCCGGGCCATCGGCCGGGCCGTCGCCGATCCCGGGCGGGCCCGTGACCCGGGTGCGGTCTCGAGGCTCACACAGCAGACCGAGATGGCCCGGGACTCCTTCGCCGGACTGGTCCTGATCGCCCGGTCGTTCGTCTTCACCGCCCTCGGCGCGCTGCTCGGACTCGCCGCACTGGCCCCCGTCCTGCTGGCCCTCGTGCTGCCCGCGCTGCTCCTGGGTGCGGCCGCCTTCCTGGCCACGCTGCGCCCGATGGCGCTCGTGCAGCGTGCGGCGCTCGACGCCGACGAGGCGCTGGCCGCGCGCACGGGCGAACTGGCGGCCGGGCTGCGCGACATCGCCGCGTGCGGCGGCGCGGCGAGCGCCGGGGCCCGGGTGGAGCTGCTGATCGCCGAGCAGGAGCGGCTGACCGGGCGGCTCGCGCGGTGGACCGCGCTGCGCACGCTGGCCCTGGGCGTCGCGGGGCGGTTGCCGGTCGTCGTACTGCTGGCCGCGGCACCCTGGCTGCTGGGGCGCGGGGTGAGCACGGGGGCGGTGGCCGGGGCCCTCACCTACCTCGTGCAGTCGCTGCTCCCCGCGCTGGACGCGCTGATGACGGCAGTGGGCGCGGCGGGCACCCGGCTCCTGGTGGTGCTGGACCGGTTCTGCGACCCGCAACCGCTTCCGTCGGCGGGTGACGAACGGGCGGGTGGCGAACCGGCGGGAGCCGCCCGAGAGCTGCCGGGGACGGACACGGCGCGCACGGACTCCGTACCCGCGCCGTCCGCGACGCCCCCGATCCCGGCGCCGGCGTCGGCGTCGGCGTCGGCGTCGGCGTCGGCGTCGGCGTCGGCGTCGGGATCGGGGGCGGGGGCGTCGCCGGGATCG
>NZ_JBSGXU010000276.1:0-8385 GCF_053610205.1 Streptomyces sp. NPDC054932
GCGGGGGGGGCCGGGGGCGGGGGGGCGCGCCCCGGCCCCGGCGCGGCCTCCGGGGGGGGGGCCGCCCAGCCGCACGGCGCGGTCCGGCCCCGCGAGCCGGTTACTCCGAAGCCTTGACCACCGCGTCCGCCGCGCCCGGCAGGGGCAGGTCGCCCGGCGCCTGGTCGGGTGCGTTCTCCGGGTGGTGGCAGGCCACCTGGTGGCCGGTCCCCAGCGTCAGCAGCGGCGGCTGCTGCGTCGTGCAGATCTGCGTCGCCTTCCAGCAGCGCGTGTGGAAGCGGCAGCCGCTCGGCGGTGAGATCGGCGAGGGCACGTCGCCCTTGAGCAGGATGCGGCCGCTCTTCGCTCCGCGCCGCCTCGGGTCCGGCACCGGCACCGCCGACAGCAGCGCCTTGGTGTACGGGTGCATCGGGTTCTCGTAGAGCGCGGTCCGGTCGGCCAGTTCGACGAGCTTGCCGAGGTACATGACGGCGATGCGGTCGGACACGTGCCGGATGACCGACAGGTCGTGCGCGATGATCACGTACGTGAGGCCGAGCTCCTGCTGGAGGTCGTCCAGCAGGTTGACCACCTGGGCCTGGATCGACACGTCCAGTGCCGAGACCGGCTCGTCCGCGACGACCAGCTTCGGGTTCAGGGCCAGGGCGCGGGCGATGCCGATGCGCTGGCGCTGACCGCCGGAGAACTCGTGCGGGTAGCGGTTGTAGTGCTCCGGGTTCAGGCCCACCAGCGACAGCAGCCGCTGGACCTCGGACTTGAGCCCGCTCTCCGGCTGCACGCCCTGCAGCTTGAACGGGGCGCTGACGATCGTGCCGACCGTGTGCCGCGGGTTCAGCGAGCCGTACGGGTCCTGGAAGATCATCTGGATGTCGCGGCGCAGCGGCCGCATGGCCGAGGCCCCGAGGTGGGTGATGTCCTTGCCGTCGAACTCGATGGTCCCGCCCGTGGGCTCCAGCAGCCGGGTGATCAGCCGGCCCATCGTGGACTTGCCGCAACCGGACTCGCCCACGACCCCGAGGGTCTCACCGCGCCGCACCTCGAAGTCCAGGCCGTCGACGGCCTGGACCGCGCCGGCCTGCCGGCGCAGCAGCCCCTTGTGGATCGGGAAGTGCTTGGTGAGCCCGGACACCTTGAGCAGCGGCCCGGGCTCCTCCGCCCGCTGCGCGGGGACACCGGGGGCGTCCGTCTTCTTCATGTCCTCGGTCACAGCTTCGGCGCAATCTCTTCGGTCCAGATCCGGGTCCGCTGCTCCGACGACATGTGGCAGGCGGACCAGTGCTTGTCCCCGTCCTCCGTCAGCTCGGGCCGCTGGGTGCGGGTGATCCCGCCCTCCGGCACGTCGGCGTACGGGCAGCGCGGATTGAAGGCACAGCCGCTGGGGATGTTGATCAGGCTGGGCGGCGAGCCCTTGACCGGGATGAGCCGCTCGGTCTGGTCGCGGTCGATGCGGGGCATCGAACCGAGCAGGCCCCAGGTGTACGGGTGCCTGGGCTCGTAGAAGACCTTCTCGGCGGAGCCGCGCTCCACGCACCGGCCGCCGTACATCACGAGGATGTCGTCGGCCATCTCGGCCACCACGCCGAGGTCGTGGGTGATCATGATGACCGCGGAGCCGAACTCCTTCTGCAGGTCCCGGATGAGGTCGAGGATCTGCGCCTGGACGGTGACGTCCAGGGCGGTCGTCGGCTCGTCCGCGATGAGCAGCTCGGGGTTGTTCACCAGCGCCATGGCGATCATGGCGCGCTGGCGCATGCCGCCCGAGAACTCGTGCGGGTAGTTGTCCACCCGCTTGTCGGGCTCGGGGATGCCGACCCGGTCGAGCATCTCGACGGCCCGGGTGCGGGCGGTCTTCTTGCTCACGTCGTGGTGGACCCGGTAGGCCTCCACGATCTGCGAGCCGATCGTGTAGTAGGGGTGCATCGCGCTGAGCGGATCCTGGAAGATCATCGCCATCTCCCGGCCGCGCAGCCGGCGCACCTCCTCCGGCTGGGCGGAGAGCAGCTCCTTGCCGTCCAGCCAGACCTCGCCCGAGAGCGAGGCGCTGGACCGGCCGCCGTTGCCGACCCGGTGCAGGCCCATGACGGCCAGCGAGGTGACGGACTTGCCGGAGCCCGACTCGCCCACGATGCCGAGGGTCTTGCCCTTCTCCAGCTGGAAGGTGAGTCCGTCGACCGACTTCACCAGGCCGTCGTCCGTGGGGAAGTGGACCTTCAGGTCCCGGACGTCGAGGAAGGCCCGGGGCACGCCGGGGGCCTTCGCGGTGTCGGTACCGGTGTCCGTGCCGGTGGCGGTACCTGTGCCGGTGCTGCTTCCGGTGCCCCGGCCGGCACCGCTGACGGGCTTCGTCGGGTCGGTCACGACAGCCTCACCCTCGGGTCGATGATGGCGTAGACGAGGTCGACCACCAGGTTGCACAACACGATGAAGAACGCGGCGAACAGGGTCACGCCGAGGATCTTCGGGAGGTCGTTGACCGCGATCGCCTGGTAGGCGTACTCGCCGACCCCGTGGTACGAGAAGACGGTCTCGGTGACGATGGCGCCGCCGAGGAGGAGGCCGAAGTCCATGCCGAAGATGGTGATGATCGGCGTCAGCGCGGACCTCAGTCCGTGCCGGGTGACCACCACGCGCTCGCGCAGGCCCTTGGCCCGGGCCGTCCGGATGTAGTCCTCGCTCATCGTCTCCAGCATCCCGGCCCGGGTGAGGCGGGCGTAGAGCGCGGAGTAGAGGAAGGCGAGGGTGCACCAGGGCAGGACGAGCGCCTGGAACCAGCCGGCCGGGTCCTCGGAGAAGTCCACGTACACGTTGGTGAAGATCGGCCAGTTGAAGACGAACAGGGCCAGCGACAGGACGCCGGTGAAGAACATGGGCAGCGAGACGCCGGCCAGCGCCACACCCATGGCCACCCGGTCGAAGAGCGAGCCCGGTCGCAGGGCGGAGACGACGCCGGTGGTCACACCGGTGACCAGCCAGACCACGGCCGCGCCGAGGGCGAGGGACGCCGTGACCGGCAGGCGCTCCAGCATCTGGGGCCAGACCTCGACGTGGTCCTTGAAGGAGTAGCCGAGGCAGGGCGCGTGGCACTGCGAGGGCTGCGGGCCGAAGTTGAACTCGCGGCCGGCGAATATCCCCTTCAGGAACTCCCAGAACTGCTGGTGCAGGGGCTGGTCGAGGCCGAGGTTCTGCTTGACCGCGGCGATCGACTCCGGTGAGGGGTTCTTGCCCACGTACTGGGTGGCAAGCGAGTCGACGGTTCCGCCGGCCAGCCTGGGCAGCAGGAAGAAAATCGCAAAGGTGATCGCGCTGACGACGAGCAGCAGGGCCACCGCGGCGATCATCCGCCGGACGATGTACACAAACACGAGGGTCGGCTTCGGCGTCCGCCGGCCCGTACGGCCCCCCGGTCGGGGGAGCCGCACGAGCCGGCGTGCACTGCTGCCTTCACCTGCCTTCCACGGTTCTGGCAGATCGGGCTGAAAGGTCGGGCCTTACTGACTTCGGATTTACTTCAGGCCGACGTTGAGGTAGTCGTACTGGCCGCTCCAGGCCGGGTTCGACACCGCGTTGGTGATCTTCGGCGAGCGGTAGTGCAGCACCTTGAAGTAGGTCAGAGGCACGATGACGGCCTCGTCCATGACCTTCTTGTCGATGTCGCCGTAGACCTTCTCGCGGGCGGCGGGGTCGGTGTTGGCGATGTTCGCGTCCAGCATCCCGTTGATCTCGGGGCTGTTCAGCTGCGACAGGTTGGTGTTACCGGTCTTGCCGATCGCGCCACCGTGGACCACCTGCTGCAGGAAGCCGAAGCCGGTCGGCCAGTCGGCGCCCCACTGCATCATCATGAGGCCGATCTTGTTGTCCTCGGTGAACTTCGGGACACCCGCGTAGTCACTGAAGTACTTGCCGGCCGGGTACTGCTGGATCTTGATGTTGATCCCGACCTTCTTCAGGGAGGCCTGGATCGCGGTGGCCATGTCGACCTCACCGGCACGGTCGTTGCGGGCCGTGATGGTGGTCTCGAAGCCGTTCGGCTGGCCGCAGGCGGTCAGCAGTTCCTTCGACTTGGCCTCGTCGCCCTTGTTGTCCGGGGTCTTGTAGGTGTCGAAGTCCACGTGGCCCGGGATGTCCGTCGGCAGCACCGTGCTGGCGACGGCGCCGCGGACCGGTCCGCCGAACGCGGTCTGCACCGAGACCTTGTCCACCGCGTACTGGACGGCCTTGCGGCACTCGACCTTGTCGAAGGGCGCCACCTTGGTGTTGATCGCCAGGTAGACCAGGCGACCACCCTGCGCGTTGTCGGTGTTCGGGTCCTTCGAGCTCAGCAGCTCCGACTGGGTCTGCTGGGCAACGCCGTTGCCGACGATGTCGATGTGGGAGTTGCCGGCCTTCAGGTTGGAGTCGATCGTCTCCTGGTTGACCTTCAGCTTGACGACGATCTTGTCCGGCAGCTGCTTGCGGAGCGGGTCGTTGCCGGCGTCCCAGTTCGGGTTGCGGACGAGGACGGCCTGCTTGTCCTGCTCGTAGCTCTCGAACATGTACGAGCCGGAGGAGACGATGTGCTTGACGTAGTCGGCACCGTCGTCCTTGGCCTTCGGCACCGGGGCCGACTGCGGGTTGGCCAGGAGGTAGTCGAACTCGGCGAAGGGCTGCTTGAGCTTGAAGACGATGGTGTGGTCGTCCGGGGTCTCGATGGACTTCAGACCCTCGTCGCTCTTGTCCTTGTACGGGCCTTCGTACTTCGGCTCGTTGTCCTTGAGGTACTGGGCCAGGTAGCTCGGGCCGTTGGAGTGGACGTCACGGGCGAAGTTGCTGCGCTCGACGGCGTACTTGACGTCCTTCGAGGTGACCTCGGCGCCATCGCTGTACTTCACGCCCTTGCGGAGCTTGTACGTCCAGGTGGCGCCGCCGTCGCTCGGGGTGCCCAGCGACTCGGCGAGGTCCGGCACGACCTTGTTGCCCTCGGCACCCGGGGCGGGCGCGAAGGTGGTCAGCGGACGCGCGTACAGGCGGCTGAAGTTGAAGACGAAGCCGTAGTAAGTGTTGCCCGGGTCGAAGGAGTCGGGCGTGTCGGACGCCTCGTAGACGAGCGTCCCACCCTTCTTGTCCGAGGCGTTGACGACACCCGTGACGGCCGCGTTGGCGGCGGCGGAACCCTTGTCGCCCTCGCCCGTCTTGTCACCGCCGCTGCACGCGGAGGCCCCGAGGGCGATGCTGATGGCGGCCACGAGCACCGCAGCTGATCTCGACCTGCTTTTCATGGTGGAGTTAAGCCCCCTGATTCAGAGTGGAGTGGTGATGGGGTGGGCGGTGGTGGCCCGGCCGCGCCCGAGGAAACGGTTCAGCGGCGGCTCTTGGGGTCCAGTGCGTCCCGCAGGCCGTCGCCCAGCAGGTTGAAGGCGAGCACGGTGAGGAAGATGGCCAGGCCCGGCACGACCATGTACATCGGGTCGACCTTGTAGTACCTGACGGCCTCGCTCAGCATTCCGCCCCAGGATGCCTGCGGGGGCTGGATACCGACGCCCAGGAAGCTCAGGGACGCCTCGAAAAGGATGTTGGTGGGGATGAGCAGGGTCGCGTAGACGAGGATCGGCGCCACCAGGTTCGGCAGCAGCTCCTTGAAGACGATGAACGGGCCCCGCGCTCCCAGGGAGCGTGCCGCGTCGACGAACTCCCTTTCGCGCAGCGACAGTGTCTGCCCGCGCACGATGCGACCGATGTACGGCCAGCCGAAGAAGCCGATCACGAACACCAGCACGCTGATGTGGAGCGGCAGACCTTCGAGCCCGAACGCCCCGCCCTGCAGCGCCGCCGAGATGGAGATCGCGAACAGCAGCAGCGGGAAGGCGAGGAAGGTGTCCATCATCCGGCTGATGACGGTGTCGGCCCAGCCGCCGTAGTAGCCGGCGACCACGCCCAGCACCGAGCCGATGACCACGGACAGCAGCGTCGAACCGAAGGCCACGAGCAGCGACACCCAGGAGCCCTCCAGGATGCGGGTGGCGATGTCGCGGCCGAACTTCGGTTCCACGCCCAGCGGGTGGTCCCAGCTGATGCCGCCGAAGGGGCCGATGGGGGTCGCGAGCGACGGGTCGATCAGGTCCTGGTGCAGAGCGTCGGGATCGAGGCCGAAGATCGCCTGGATCGGCTGCGAGAGCACGGCCAGGACGACGAGGAAGAGGACGACGATCCCGCCGGCCATGGCGACCTTGTCCCGCTTGAGGCGGGTCCATGCGATCCGGCCGAGCGAGCGCCCCTCAATCGCCACTTGCTTCGCCCCGTCCGGTCCGGCGCCGGGCTGGGGCCGCGCGGGCCCGGTGGTCTCGGTAGGTGCCGTCATCGTGGTGGAAACCCCTCTCGGCCGGCTGGTGGCCGGCCCCTGCCAACCGCTGTGGCGGCTTGGTTCACATCGTGTCGCGGTGTCGCTGGTAGCCGGCGGTTCGGTCGCTGCGGAACTGCTCGCGAAATGCGGATGAAGAGGGGGCTCAGGCCCTCTCGGTGGGGGGAGTCTTCAACGGTCTCTCGATCACCCGCCAGACCCGGCGGGGATGTGATGCGCAACCGTGATGTCCGCCTGCACCTTCCGTTATCCGAACCACGCGCTCTGTTGAGCGGAGAGATACCGCCGCTTCGGTGCGGAACGGACATCCGGCCCAACTGCCCTTTCGGGCATGGATCTTGGGTGCATTCACCGGATATGCCGAAGGCCGCACCGATGGGAGCGGTGCGGCCTTCGAGCGGGATGTCTCACTATGCAGATATTGCGGAACGCGGACCGTGCCCCCGGTGGACCGGGTCGGCACGCCCGCTCAGTACGCGGGCGCCTGGCCCTCGCGGTCGTAGAAGGGGCGGGTCTGCGCGCGCAGCCACATGGCCACCGGGTCGTGCTCGTCCGCGAGCGCGACCGTGCACACCGGGACGCCCTCGGGGACCACGCCGACCGACTGCCGCATCATCTCCCGTACGGATTCCAGCGCGGGCGCGGAGGCGTCGTACAGGTCGAGCCCGACGGCGAGGTACGGCGATCCGAGCGCGGGCTGCACCCAGGCGCGGCGCAGCGACCGGACGGCCGGGGTGCGGTGCGCGTGCTGGGTCAGGAGTCCGTAGAACTGCGGGAGCTCGATGGCCGGCTCCGACAGGCGCAGCGGGCCGGCCGGCATCCGGTCCAGGCCGGTGGCGATCCGGCGCAGGTCGGCCCAGGGCACGCCGAGGCCGCCGCCCCGCTCGTGCGGGTTGAGCCACAGACCCCAGCGGTCCGGGTACAGCGCGCGGGCGATGTCCCGCCCGGTGACCACCTCGTAGCCCCGGTTCCAGCCGCTGGCGGCCAGTTCCTGGGGGGAGGTGACGCAGGGCGCGTAGCCGAGGCTCTCGACCTCCATGCCGCCGTACTGGGCGTCCGGGGAACCGGGCTGGCCCTGCCAGAGCAGCATCCACAGCCGGCCCTCGGAGAGGGCATGCAGAAGTGACTCGTAACTTTCGTAGCGCCCGGGGGTCACCTGGCGCATCATGTGCTCGACCTGCCCGGCCGCGGCCGTGCCTGACGCACTCACCCGGTACCCCTCTTCGTCCGCCCGTCGTCCACGCGTGCCCCTCAGCTTAAGCGGCCCTACGGGAGGTAGAAGGGGCGTACGCGCTCACGAATCCAGTCCGTGACCGGGTCCTGTGCCGCGTCGAGCAGGATCAACTGCACGGGCCACGGCGGCGGGACGCGGGTCAGGGCCCGTCCGAGGGCCTCCATCGGCGCGTCGCGCATTTCGGGTTCCCATCCCACCAGGCGGACACCGATGAACAGCTGGGGCTCCCCGCCCTCGATGCTGGCGAGGCAGCGGTGCGCGGCGGCGACCACTCCGGTGGCCCGGAACTCCTCGGTGGTGGCGGCCAGGAAATCCACCGGATCGTCCTGCCAGTCGGGCTCGTAGAGCCGGACGCGGCCGCCGGTGGCCGGGCCGTCCAGCGGGGACCGGCCGGTGCGGCAGAGCTCCGCGACGGCGGGAGGCGGGAGCGGTACGCCGATCGTGCCCTCGGGGTTGAGGGCGATGCCGAGCTGCGGGGGCAGGCCGCGGGCGAACTCGACCGCGGGAGCCACCGCGAAGTCCATGCCGGGGCCGACGCAGGCGAGGAACTGGGCCTCGGAGCTGTAGACGGGGACGTACGCGGCCCCGCCGATGTCCATGGTGGGCAGGTCGAGGCCGGCCGTCGTCGGGCCGCTGCCGCCCGGCAGCGGCACCCATACCCGGCTGCGCCCGAGGACCTCCAGGATCCGCCCGCCGGCGTCCGGCTGCCCGAGCGCCGCCCCCAGCACCTGCTCCAGCTCGTTCCCAGGCCAGCCGCTGCCCTGCATGTCCCGTGCCTCCGTGATCCCGCCGCGTGTCGCCCCGCAGGGTACCGGCC
>NZ_JBSGXU010000277.1:0-8379 GCF_053610205.1 Streptomyces sp. NPDC054932
CAAAAAAAACATCGTCATGCCCGCCTGCCCCAGAAAATAAGCGTCCCACAAGGTGGGCCGCGGCGGTTTGACGCTCGGCACCGCGACCGCCGCCCCGAGGGTCACCGCGATCTCGTCCAGCGCCTCCGGGAGCCGGTCGGCGCCGCGCACGGCGGTCTCCCGCACCGCCTGCGCCCAGGGCTCGGGCAGCCCGGAGACCGCCTCGTCGGCGACCGCCCGTACGGCCTGCTCCACCCGCTGCCGTGCGGTCACCTCCTCCTCGACCGGGGCCTGCGCGACCGCCTGGCCGCGGCCCCCGATCGCCGCCAGGGCGGCCAGACCGGCCAGGGTGCGCGGCGCACGGCGGCCCTCGTACCAGCGCCACAGCCGCAGCCAGGGCGTCCCGCATGCCTTCCCGGCGTTGCGCCGCCAGGCGCGCTCGGCGGCGAGCCCGGCCGCATACGCCCCGACCGCCTCGGCGAGCCGGTCCTCGAACTCGGCGCGCGCCGCCTCCCCGATCTCCGGCCCGGCGTGCCCGTCGGCCACGTACAGCGGCCGCAGGCGCACGGCCGCACGGTCGACGTCGGCGGAGATCCGCCGGGTGGCCGCGCCCTTCTCCTGGGTGAACTGTCCGAGGAGCTCGCGCAGTTCCCCGACGCCCTCCCCGGTGAGTGCGGACAGCCCGAGGACGGTCGCGCCGGGCTCGCCGTGCTCGCCGAGCGCGATGCCGTCGTCGTCGAGGAGGCGGCGCAGGTCGTCCAGTACGAGGTCGGCGGCGTCCCCGGGCAGCCGGTCCACCTGGTTCAGGACGACGAAGGTCACCTCGGCGTGCCCGGCGAGCGGCCGCAGGTACCGCTCGTGCAGGACAGCGTCCGCGTACTTCTCCGGGTCCACCACCCACACCACGGCGTCGACCAGCGCCAGTACGCGGTCCACGTGGTCGCGGTGCGCGCCGACCGCCGAGTCCAAGTCAGGAAGGTCGACCAGGACCATCCCGCGCAGCGCCTCCGCCTCCGAGGTCTCGCGGGGCCGGCGGCGCAGCCGTCCCGGGATCTCCAGCCGGTCCAGCAGTCCGGCGGCTCCGTCCGACCAACTGCACGCGATGGGGGCGGCGGTGGTCGGGCGGCGCAGGCCCATCTCGGAGATCTGCACACCGGCGAGTGAATTGAAGAGAGTGGACTTGCCGCTTCCGGTGGCTCCGGCGATCGCGACGACCGTGTGCTGCGGCGACAGTCCGCGGCGCGCCGCCGCCTCGTCCAGGACCCGCCCGGCCTCGGCGAGGGTCTTTCCGTCGAGCCGGGTCCGGGACAGCCCGACCAGCTGGCGCAGTGCGTCGAGGCGCAGCCGCAGGGCCTGCCCCTCGGGGCTGAGCGGGGGCGCGGTCGATTTTCCGCCGTCGCTGCCCGCGCCGGAAACGGCCCGTACGAGCGCCTCGTCGCCCTCGTTCCCGTCCTCCTCCTCGTCCCCGTCGGCGGCCCGGGGGCGCGAGCGCGCGATGAGTCCGTCGTCCCAGCGGTCGTCGGTGCGGTCGGTCAGGGCGGTCACCGCGTCACCTCTCCTTCTGCAGTACGGACAGCGCGGCAATCAGCTCGGCCTGTGGTTCCGGGGTCACTTCGAGCGCCTCCAGCGGGGCGAGCCGGCGGTCGCGTTCGGCGCGCAGCACCTGGTCGAGGTGGTCGCCCACCAGCTCCCCGCCCCGGTCGCGCAGCCGCAGGGCGGCCTGCGCGCCGATCCGTTCGGCGAGCTTCTCCCCGGCGGGCCGGGCCCGTTTGCCGCCGAGGAGGGCGGCGACGAGGAGGGCGGCGACGCCGTCGGCGTCGGGTGCGGGCTGCTTGTCGAGCTTGGCCACCTCCTCCTCGGCGAGTTCCTCCAGGACCCGCCGCCACCGGCGTACGGCCAGGCCGATGCGATCGCCCGCCTCCCGGTCGGGCGCGGGCAGCGAGACCGCACCGGCGGCCGGTTCGCGCCGCCAGGCCTCGGCGATCCGCTCGTCGGCGGCGGCGACGGCGCACTGGAGGAGCGCGGCGAGGGATTCGGCGAGCGAGTCCAGCAGTTCGTCGGCGCTCGTGTCGAGCGGGTAGCCGCGCCACCGGGTCAGTGCGTCGCCGGCCAGTACGGCGCCGTGGTCGAGGCGGCCCCGGACCCGCTTGCCCTCCCGTTTGTACGCGTCCTCGACGGCCGAGGTCAGCCGTACGGCGGCGGCGTGCTGGGCGGCGACGGCGGAGGCGAGCTCGGGCATCCGGCGCGCGAGGGAGTCCAGTGCGCCGAGCGCGGTGCGCCCGACGGCGTACTGCCGGGCGGCCGGGTCCTGCGCGTGGTGGGCGAGCCAGGCGAACAGCGGGGCGACGGCACTGGCCGGCAGCAGCCCGCCCCCGCCGGTGGACTCGGGCAGCTCGGGAACGGTGAACCGCGGTACGTCGCCCAGCCCGGCCTTGGTGAGCAGGGCTCCGTATTGCCGCGAGACCTCGGCGAGCACCTGGTGCGGGACCCGGTCGAGGACGGTGATGAGGGTGGCTTTGTACTGCTTGGCGGTGCGCAGCAGGTGCCAGGGGACGGCGTCGGCGTACCGCGAGGCGGTGGTGACCATCACCCAGACGTCGGCGGCGCAGATGAGTTCGGCGGCGAGGGTGCGGTTCTCGACGACGAGGGAGTCGATGTCGGGGGCGTCGAGGATGGCGAGGCCGCGCGGGAGGCTGGAGACGGTCTCGATCCGCATCTCGCGGGTCGCGTGGGTGGTACCGGCCGGTCGGCGGTCGCGGATCCGGGACTTGGCGGCAGGGGGCTTCTCCTCCTCCTCGTGCGGCACCCAGACCCGCATCAGGTCGGGCAGCACGCGCATTCCGGCGAACCAGTGGTGGTCGTCCGGATGGCAGACGAGCACCGGTGTGCGCGTGGTCGGGCGCAGCACCCCGGCCTCGCTGACCTGCCGGCCGACGAGGGAGTTGACGAGGGTGGACTTACCGGCCCCGGTGGACCCGCCGACGACGGCGAGCATCGGCGCCTCGGGCGCCTTCAGCCGGGGTACGAGGTAGTCGTCGAGCTGCGCGAGCAGCTCGGCTCTGGTCTGGCGGGCGCGCGGAGCGCCGGGCAGGGGCAGCGGCAGACGCACGGACGCGACCCGGTCGCGCAGGGCGGACAGGGCATCGAGCAGCTGAGGCCGAACATCCAAGGTCACCACATGCGAAGAATGCCCAATTTAGGACCATTTTTGAAGCTTATACGTCCTCTGCGCGCCGACCGCGACTCCAGTGGGACATTCTGGGCACGACGGACGAGTGGGGCGCAGGCATAACGAGTGCACAACACCCAGGGCGCCGCGGCGCAAAAGCGATGCGAGAATCGCACCTGCCTGCGATTATCGGGACCGCTTCACCGAACCTCCACATCGTGGCCCGCGAGTGAAGCAACCGGGACAAGGCGACCGGAGCCCTATCCTTGACCCGGCACGGACCTCAGCCCCACCCCCACCGGAGGCTCCAGGCCCACCAAGGCCACCTTCCGGCCCCCGTAGCTCAGTGGATAGAGCAGGTGCCTTCTAAGCACTTGGCCGCAGGTTCGAGTCCTGCCGGGGGCACTCTTCACGTCCCGCCTCAAGCCCTCCCCCCGGGGAGGGCTTTCGTGTGCACGGGGCCCGGCGACGGCCCGCCGGGGAGTGCGGCGGGCCGTTCGTGCGGGCTCGGGGGTCAGCCGGCGGTGCCCAGGGCGGGGCCGGCCATGCCGGCGGCGAGGGTGGTGCCGTCGGAGGGCTCGATCAGCAGGAAGGAGCCCGTCAGGCGCGAGGCGCTGTACGGGTCCAGGGCCAGGGGTTCGGCCGTGCGCAGCAGGACCCGGCCGATGTCGTTGGCCACCAGCTGCCCCGGGTCCGGCTGCCGGGACAGGTCGTCCAGGGTCAGCCGGGACTCGATGTCCCGGACGACCGCCTGCACCGTGCGGGTGGTGTGCTTGAGCAGGACCCGGGCGCCGACGGTCAGGGGCCGGTCCGCCACGTGGCAGACCGTGGCCTCCACGTCCCGGGTCGTGGCCGGGGCGCTCGCGGAGGGGGCGATCAGGTCGCCCCGGGAGATGTCGACGTCGTCCTCCAGCAGCAGCGTCACCGACTGCGGGGCGCGAGCGGCGTCGGCGCGCTCCCCGAGGACGTCGATGCCGCGGATGGTGCTGATCAGACCGGACGGCAGGACGGTGACCTGCTCGCCCACGCTGAGCGTGCCGGCCACCAACTGGCCCGCGTAGCCCCGGTAGTCGGGGTGCTCGGCGGTCTGCGGACGGATCACGTACTGCACCGGGAAACGGGCCGGCGCCTCGGCGGTGGCCCGGCCGACCGGGACGGTCTCCAGGTGTTCCAGGACGGTGGGGCCGACGTACCAGTCCATGTGCGCGGACGGGTCCACCACGTTGTCCCCGAGCAGCGCGGAGATCGGGATCGCGGTGACCGCCGGGATGCCGAGGGAGACCGCGTAGGCGGCGAACTCGTCGGCGATGGCGGCGTACGCGGCCTCGTCGTAGCCCACCAGGTCCATCTTGTTGACGGCCAGGACCACCTGCGGGACGCGCAGCAGGGCCGCGACGGCCGCGTGCCGGCGGGTCTGCTCGACCACCCCGTTGCGGGCGTCGACCAGGATGATCGCGAGCTCGGCCGTCGAGGCGCCGGTGACCATGTTGCGGGTGTACTGCACGTGCCCGGGGGTGTCGGCGAGGATGAACCGGCGCCGGGCGGTCGCGAAGTAGCGGTAGGCCACGTCGATCGTGATGCCCTGCTCCCGCTCGGCCCGCAGGCCGTCGGTGAGCAGCGCCAGGTCGGGCGTGTCCTGACCGCGCTGGGCGGACACCGCCTCGACGGCCTCCAGCTGGTCGGTCAGGACCGACTTGGAGTCGTGCAGCAGCCGGCCCACCAGGGTGGACTTGCCGTCGTCGACGGAGCCGGCGGTGGCCAGGCGCAGGGTGTCGATGGCGGGCGCATCCTCGTCGAGGACCGGTGTCAAGGAGTCCAGGATTGTCATTAGAAGTACCCTTCGCGCTTGCGGTCTTCCATCGCGGCCTCGGACATCTTGTCGTCGGCGCGGGTCGCGCCCCGCTCGGTGAGCCGGGAGGCGGCGATCTCGGCGATCACGGCGTCCAGCGTGGTGGCGTCGGAGTCGACGGCGCCGGTGCAGGACATGTCGCCGACGGTGCGGTAGCGGATCAGGCGGGTCTCGGTGGTCTCGCCCTCCTTCGGGCCGCCCCACTCGCCGGCCGTCAGCCACATGCCGTTGCGCCGGAAGACCTCGCGCTCGTGGGCGAAGTAGATCTCCGGCAGTTCGATCTCCTCGCGGGCGATGTACTGCCAGACGTCCAGCTCGGTCCAGTTGGAGAGCGGGAAGACGCGCACGTGCTCGCCGGGTGCGTGGCGGCCGTTGTAGAGCTGCCACAGCTCGGGGCGCTGGCGGCGCGGGTCCCACTGGGAGAACTCGTCGCGCAGGGAGAAGACGCGCTCCTTGGCGCGGGCCTTCTCCTCGTCCCGGCGGCCGCCGCCGAACACGGCGTCGAACTTCAGCCGCTGGATCGCCTCCGTCAGGGGGAGGGTCTGCAGCGGGTTGCGGGTGCCGTCGGGGCGCTCGTGCAGCCGGCCGTTGTCGATGTACTCCTGGACGGAGGCCACGTGCAGCCGCAGTCCGGAGCGGGCCACGGCACGGTCGCGGTAGTCCAGCACCTCGGGGAAGTTGTGGCCGGTGTCCACGTGCAGCAGGACGAAGGGCACCGGCGCCGGGGCGAAGGCCTTGCGGGCCAGGTGGAGCATGACGATGGAGTCCTTGCCGCCGGAGAAGAGGATCACCGGCTTCTCGAACTCCCCCGCCACCTCGCGGAAGATGTGCACGGCCTCGGACTCGAGGACGTCCAGGTGCGTCAGCGGCGCGAGCCGGACGGCGGTGGTCACAGCAGTCCCCTTTCGGACAGCAGCGCCCATACCGCGTCCGCGGATTCCTGGCTGCTCTGGTGGTGGGTTTCCAGGCGCAGGTCCGGCCGGGCCGGCTGCTCGTACGGGTCGTCGACCCCGGTCAGACCGGAGATCTCGCCCGCCGCCTGCTTCGCGTACAGGCCCTTCACGTCGCGCTCCGAGCACACCTCGACCGGGGTGGCCACGTGGATCTCCAGGTAGGCGGTGCCCCGGTCGGCGTGCCGCTTGCGGACGGCCTCGCGGCTGTCCTCGTACGGGGCGATCACCGGGACGAGCGTGACGACCCCGTTGGCCGAGAGCACGTCGGCGACCAGGCCGATGCGCTGGACGTTGGTGTTGCGGTCCTCCCGCGAGTAGCCGAGGCCGGCCGAGAGGAACCGGCGGATCTCGTCCCCGTCGAGTATCTCCACCCGGCGGCCGGCGGCGCGCAGCCGCTCGGCGAGGAGCCCCGCGATGGTGCTCTTGCCGGAGCTGGGCAGGCCGGTCAGCCATACGGTCGCACCGCAGGTGCAGCTGGGGCAGGGCGGGGCCGCCGGCTCGGCGGGCGGACTCTCCTGGGTCAGTGTCATGGTCAATCTCCTGACGGGCTCGGCCTGGTTCTCAGGCCCGGGTCCCTGCGGGAACGGATGCGGTCGCGTGGGTGGCGGTCGCGGGTGCGGATGCGGTCGCGGTCGCTGTCGCGGCGGGCCGGGGGGCGCGGTGGCGGCTCCGGTCGGCCCGGCGGACGGGGGTGCGGCTGACCTGCTTGGCCGCCTCCTCGTCGATGTGGACGGCCAGTCCGGCCACGGTGGGGTGCTGGAAGAAGGCGCCGAGCCGGACCTCGGTGGCGCAGGCGTCGCCGATGCGGGCGGCGACACGGGTGGCGAGCAGCGAGTGGCCGCCCAGGTCGAAGAAGTTGTCGAGGGCGCCGACCCGGGCCACACCGAGCACGTCCGACCAGACGGTGGCGATGGCCCGCTCGGTCGGGGTGCGCGGAGCGACGTAGACCGTGGTGGCGGCCTCGCGTCCGGTGCTGGGGGCGGGCAGGGCCTTGCGGTCCAGCTTGCCGTTGGCGCTCAGCGGCCAGGCGTCCAGGACGAGGAAGTGCCGCGGGATCATGGACTCGGGGAGCAGGGCGTGCAGGTGGGCGCGGAGCTCGGGCACCAGGGCGCTGCGCCAGACGGCCTCCAGCGGGTCGTTGGAGTAGGCGCCCCAGCCCCGGTCGGGTGCGGTCATCGCGAGCTCGCGTACGGGGCGCAGGGCGCGGGCGGCCGACCGGGTGATCAGTACGTCGAGACGGCCGGGCCGCTCGGGGTGCAGGGCCGGGACCACCTGGTAGCCCAGCTCGGCCACCCGCTCGGCCAGTTCGTGCGGGTCGAGGCCGGCGTCCGGGCCGCCGCCGGCCGGCAGGTCGGCCGCGAGGCGGGCGTCGGTGACCGCGGCGATCAGGACGCTGACCGGCTGCTCGGCGCGCAGCCGGTCGGCCAGCTCGGCGACCGGTGCGGCGGGCCACTCCTCCGGCGTGGCCTCCTCGGTGGCCTCCTCGGTGGCCTCCTCGGTGGCCTCCTCGGCGCCCGGCTCGGCCCCGGCGAGGTGCAGGACGGCGTCGTAGCGGTACTTGACCAGCTCGTTGCGGTGGGCGCCGCGCTTCGAGAGCAGGGAGACGCTCTCGATCTCGGGCCGGTCGCCGGCCAGCGCGGTGAAGAAGCCGGGGTCGATGACGAGTTCGGCGTCGCGGGCCACCCGGTCCGCCACGGCCCGGTCGAACTCCGGCCCGTCGGCGGGCCCTTCGGCCTCGGCGCGCTGGAGGGAGGCGTGGAAGGTTTCGAGCAGGGCCTGGTTGCGTACGTCGCCGACGATCACGGCGCCGCCGGGGCGGACCACGCGCAGGGCCTTGGTGAGCACCTCGGCCAGGTAGTCGGCGTTCGGGAAGTACTGGGCCACGGAGTTGATCAGCACGATGTCGAAGCTGTCGTCGGCGACGCCGTCGAAGTCCTCGGCGGAGCGCTGGAGCAGCTCGACGCGGCCCGCGCCCTCGGGCAGCAGCGGCAGCTTGGCCTCCAGGTCGCGGATGGCCACCTCGGAGACGTCGATGCCGCAGTAGTACTCGGCGTGCGCGGCGATCGGGAACATCAGCAGGCCGGTGCCGCAGCCGATCTCCAGGACCCTGCGGTGGGGCAGGGCGAGGACCCGGCCGACGATGGAGTCGACCCAGGAGCGCATCTCGTCGGCGCCGAGCGGCTCGCCGGTGTAGGAGCTGATCCAGCCGGAGATGTCGAAGGTGGGGTCGGCGGTCTGCTGCTCGCCGGCCTGGTAGATCTGGTCGAAGACCTCGCTCCAGCGGTCCACCTGGGCCTCGTCCCCGCCGGCGGTGAGGGCGGCGGCGGACGACTTGGTGAGGTAGGCGACGAGCTGGGGGGTGCCGTCGGCGTCGGGCACGGCGGTGACCAGGGCCTGGTCCACGGTCGGGTGCTCGACGAGGGCGGTCT
>NZ_JBSGXU010000278.1:0-8207 GCF_053610205.1 Streptomyces sp. NPDC054932
GGCGGCCGTGGCGGCCGCCGCGAGCAGGGCGGCGGCGGGGAGGAGCGCGGCGAATGCGGTCATGCGGCCGATGCTCTGCGAGCGGCGGCGCGGGCGCGCGGAGGGTGCGCCGAGTGGGCGCACGACACGCCGCCGCCCGGGCGGATCCGGGCCACCGGCCGGGCCGGGACGCGGGCGGTGTCCCGGGCGGTGGCCCGCTTCGTCAGGCCGCGCGCCAGACCGTCATGTCGACCGAGAGGAAGCTCGGCAGTTTCGACAGGCCCGGAGTCGACTTGAGCGTGATCACGAGCAGGGCGATGTCCCCCGACGGGTGCTTGACGCAGAACTCACTGCCGGCCGCCGCTGTGGCCAGTGTGTGCTTCTTCGCGGAGGTCCACCTGAGGGCCGCACGGCAGGATTCCAGAGAGCCGTTCGGCTTGCCCCCGATCAGGCTGATCACACTCGTGTCGCTCTCCAGCGTGCAGCCGGGTGTTTCGCAGTCCAGGCGGATGTCCCCCTTGCGGTCCTCGTGCTGGACCGGTTCCTTGATGGAGATCGAGCCTTCCTCGTCCAGGTTCAGGAGGGGGTAGGGCATGGGCTTCGGCGGTGACGTCGGGCTCGGACTCGGGCTCGGACTCGCAGCCGGCGTGGAAGCGGCGGCGCCGGGCGCCGGGTTGCCGCCCGCCGTGCGGGCCGACCCCGCCGGGGTTCCCCCGACCGTCGGGGACTGCGCATGGTCGCGCAGCGTGTCCTTCGTGCTGTCGAAGATCACCCGGGTCAGGCCCAGCGCCAGCACGGTCGACGTCGCCGTGGCGGTGATGGCCAGCGCGATGCGCCACCGGCGCCCCCGCCGCTGCCTCGCTCCCGTCGGCTCCGGCGTCGGCGGAGGCGCCCATGCCTGGAACGTCGAGTGCGGCGTGCCGGACGCCCGGACGGGGCCCGGAGCCGGCAGCGGCGCAGGTGCCGGGACGGGCTCCGCCACGGGCTCGGGGACCGCCGGCTCCGGCCCGGTCACCTCCCGCCACAGGGCCGGGCCGCTGTCCGCGTCGGCGTCCTCGCCCAGCTGCTTGCGGCACAACGCCACGATCTCCGCAGGGGTGGCCCGCTCCTGCGGATCGATGGCCAGGCACCGGGCGATCAGCGGACGAAGTTCCTCCGGCAGCCGGGACAGGTCCGGCTCGTCGTGCACGATCCGGTACAGCAGGACCGCGGAGGGACCGGTGCCGTAGAGCGGCTCGCCCAGCGCGGCGAACGCCGCCGTCTGGCCGAGCGCGAAGATGTCGGCGGCCGCCGTGACCTCGCCCGCCGAGGCCTGTTCGGGGGCCATGTACTGGGGCGTGCCGATGGTGGCGCCCGTGGCGGTGTGCGCGGTGGTGTCGGACGCCAGCGAGATGCCGAAGTCGATGACCCGGGGCCCGTCGGCGGCCAGGAGCACGTTCGACGGCTTCATGTCCCGGTGCACGATGCCCGCGTCGTGGATGGCCTGCAGGGCTTCCGCCACGCCCGCCATCAGCCACAGCACGGCGGGCACGGGCAGCGGTCCGCGCCGGGCCACGGCCTGGGACAGCGAGGGCCCGGGCACGTACAGGGTGGCCAGCCAGGGCGGCATGGCCTCCGCGTCGGCGTCGATCAGCTCGGCGGTGTAGGCGCCGCGGACCCGCCGGGCGGCCTCCACCTCCCGGCGGAACCGCCGCCGGAACGCCGGGTCCTCGGCCAGCTCCGGCCGTACGACCTTGATCGCGACCGGCCGTCCGCCCTGGGTGTGCGACAGGTAGACGCGGCCCATCCCGCCCGCGCCGAGCCGGGCCGCGATGCGGTAACCGGCCACGGTGGACGGATCGTCCGCCTGCAGTGGCTCGAACACCTCGGTCGCGCTGTTCATCGGCTCCCCCCGATCCCCTGATCAACCGACGGGTTGATCCGCGACAACCCTAAGCGCCGGTCGGCGCAGTGAAGTTGCCGGGGAGGCGGCGGGCGCAGCGCACGCGGACGGCCCGCCCCGGCTACGGGGCGAGGGGCCAGCCGCGCATCGAGAAGACGCCCTCGTCGCGGGCGCCGGCGGAGCCGTAGGTGGCCAGAGCGGCCTCGTTGTCGGTGTCGACCCCCACCCACATGCCGTAGCAGCCGCGCGCCTTCGCCTCTTCCGCCAGGGCCAGGGTCAGATCGCGGCCGATGCCGCGACGCCGGTACCCCTCGTCCACGGAGAGCTCGTACAGGCACATCTCGGTGCCCTTGTCGGGGTGGCTCATCTCGATGCCGGAGACCATCCCGGCAGGTACGCCGTCGACGTAGGCGATGAGCATCACGTGTCCCGGGGCGGCGAGGAAGCGCGCGGACCACTCCTCGCGGGCGGGCCCGTCGAAGAGGGATTCGGCGGCTGAGAGCTCGGCGGGGGTGAGGGCCCGGCGGATGTCCATGTCGGCCACGATAGTGCGCGCATGACGGATGGTCGGCCGACATCCGGCACGGCGTGGCGGCCCTTGGCCTGTTGCGGCTGACGAGACGAGGGGGAGCACCGTGAGGAACGCCGTGGTCACGCCGGAGGGCGACCGGATCCGCTGGGTCGAACTGCCGGGGGAGGAACCGGCCCGGGTCTACGTGCACGGGCTGGGGGCCACCTCGCCCGCCTACTTCGCGGCGAGCGCCACGCATCCGCTGCTGGCGGGGCGGCGTTCACTGCTGGTCGACCTGCTGGGCCACGGGCACAGCGACCGGCCCGAGGGATTCACCTACACCCTCGAAGCGCATGCCGACGCGCTGGCGGCCGCCCTCACCGGGGCCGGGGCGCGGCGGCTGCGCCGGCCCGCGCCCGGTCGCCCGGGGACGGGGTGCCGTCCGTCCAGGCGTAGACCCGCTTGCCGCGCACCACCACCTGGTACTGGTGGGCGTCCCGGCACTCGGGCCGGGCCTCGGCCCGGAAGCTGCCCGGCCACCACTTGGCGTGCAGCCCCGGCGCGCCCAACGGCTTCGGGGTGCCCGCGCTGCACTGGGGGCCGTCCAGCGGCGTCGAGCCGAGGGTGAACCGGATCAGCCGGGCCTTGTCGGTGTTGCTCACCCGTATACGGACGTCGGTGGCGTCCTTGGGTATCCAGGACGGCAGGGCGAACGCGGCCTGCGCACGCACGGGCGCATCGGCGGCGCTCGCGAAGCGCTTGCCCTTCTCCTGGTACACCTTGCTGTCGATCGTGTCGGTCACGGGATTCGGCGGCAGGTTGGGCAGCGCGAAGGCGGCGGTGGCGAGGACTCCCACGGTGGCGGCGGCGATGACGAGCGGGCGGCGGTTCATGTCCTCCAGTCTCGGGGGCCGGGACCCCGTCGCGCGTCCCTCCTCAGAACGAATCGGGAATGAGCCGCAAGTCCCATACGGACTCATACCTGGGAGGGTGCCTGGTTCGGTTCCGTCGACGCACAGTAACCGCGGGGCGGCCGGGGGAGTTGGCCGGAGGTGACCCGTCCGCCCCGGCACCGAGGAACCCCATGCGCCGTCGCCGCCTCGTCCCCGCTCTCGCCACCGCCGCCGCGACAGCGGTGCTCGCCCTCGCCCCGGCGGCCTGGGCCGCACCGGCGGTCCCGGCCGACAAACCGGAGGTGCTGACCCGCTGGACGCAAACCAGCGCCGCCAGCCAGCAGGCATGGGCCGAGGCGCGCGAGCACCGGGCGGCCTGGGCCGCGTACGGCTTCGACTGGTCGACCGACCAGTGCACCTCGTCCCCCGAAGACCCCTTCGGCTTCCCCTTCGCGCCGGCCTGCGAACGCCACGACTTCGGCTACCGCAACTACCGCGCGGCAGGGCGGTTCCCGGCCGCCAAGGCCCGGCTGGACCTGGCGTTCCACGCGGACATGAAGCGGGTCTGCGCGCAGTACTCGGGCTCCCGCCGGAGCTCCTGCGAGGGCACCGCCTGGACCTACTACCAGGCGGTCAGGCTCCTCGGCATCTCCTAGGCGGTTTGGGCCGGCGCGCGCTCAGCAGCACAGGACCGGTACGTGCTGGACCAGGTTGTTGCCGAAGCCGCCGCGGTTCCACGGCTGTTCGAGGGGCTGCGTGCGGCCCCCGGTGTCCGTGGCGCGGACGGTGAGGGTGTGGTGGCCCGGTGCGGCCGGCCAGACGCAGCACCATGCCTGCCACGCCCACCGGTGCGGTCCCGGCGGCGCGACCTCGGCCCGGATCCAGGAGCGGCCCGCGTCGGCGCTCACCTCCACCCGGGCGACGGCCCCGTGGCCGGACCAGGCCCGCCCCTGCAGCGGTACGGGGCCGGGGTGCACCACGCGGGTGCGCGTCATGAAGTCGGGGAATCCCGGCGGGACCATGAGTGCGCGCGGCGCGATCCGGGTGACCGGCTCGCCGGGGTCGTCCGGGTCGTCGGACAGCCGGTACCGGTAGGCCACCGCCTGCTGGAAGCCGGTGAACGGCGCCTCGACCAGGGTGATCCCGCGCAGCCATTTGACGTGCGCCATGCCGTACCAGCCGGGGACGACCAGCCGCAGCGGCGCCCCGTGCTGCGGCGGCAGGGGCAGGCCGTTCATGGCGTAGGCGATCAGGACCTCGGGGTCGTGGCCGGTGGCGGCCGCCACCGGCAGGCTGCGCCGGTAGTCCTGCTCGACGCCGCGTTCGACCCCGTGGTCGGCGCCGGTGAAGACGGCCTCGACGGCGTCGGGCAGCACCCCGGCCTCGGCGAGCACGAGACGCAGCGGGACGCCCGTCCAGTCGGCGGTGCCCACCGCCTCGACCAGCCACGGCTGGCTGACCGGCCGCGGGGTGAGGCGGGCCCGGCCGTTCCCGGCGCACTCCATGGTGACGCGGTGGGTGACCGCGGGGAACCCGCGCAGGGCGGCGAGGTCCAGCGCCAGCGGGGTACGGACGCGGCCGCCGACGGCGAGGGACCAGTCGGCCGGGTCGGCGGCGGGTATGTCGTAGTGGACCAGGACGTAGTGCAGTCCGGGCGGTGTGACCTCGTAGCGCAGGGCTTCCAGCGGCAGTCCGTGGTTGCGGGCCGCGAGCGCCAGCTCCTCGGGGCTGATGCCCTCGCCGGGCGACGCGATCCGGCCCGGGGTGCTGACATCCTGCACCGACGCCTGCTCCATCCCCTCATGGTCGCGCGGGCCCCCGCCGCCGCGCCACCGGGCCACGGCAGCACCGGCCGCCGGACTACGGGGTCAGGTGCCGGGTGAACCAGTCGCGGGCCAGCCCGGCCACCTCGGCCAGGGCCCCGGGCTCCTCGAAGAGGTGGGTGGCCCCGGGGACGATGTCCAGCCGGTTCTCGCAGCGCAGCTCGCGCAGGGCCGCGCGATTGAGGTCGAGCACCATCGTGTCCCGGCCGCCGACGATCAGCAGGGTGGGGGCCCGTACGGCGGCGAGCCGCGGGCCGGCCAGGTCGGGCCGGCCGCCGCGGGACACCACGGCGCCGATGTCGGTGTCGGCGGCCGCCCACAGTGCCGCCGCGGCCCCGGTGCTCGCCCCGAACCAGCCGATCGGCAGGGAGGTGCGGCCGCGCAGCCAGGCGGTGGCGTCCGTGAGCCGCCCGGCCAGTGTCCCGATGTCGAAGACATTGGCCCGGTGGGCCTCCTCGGCGGGCGTGAGCAGGTCGAAGAGCAGGGTGCCGAGGCCCGCCCGGTTCAGCTCCGCCGCCACCGCCCGGTTGCGCGGGCTGTGGCGGCTGCTGCCGGAGCCGTGGGCGAACATCACGACGGCCCGGGCATCCTCCGGCAGGGCCAGGTCCCCGGCCAGGGCGAGGCCGCCGGCGTCCACCTCGACCGCGGCGGGCCGGACGGGCGGGACGGGCGGGCGGGTACCGGCGCCGGCCTCCGCCTCCGCCTCCGCCTCCGCCAGCAGGAGGATGACCTCCTCGTCGGGGGTCTGGGAGAAGTCCTGGTACCACTCGCCGACGGCGCGGAAGGCGCGCGGGGTGGACAGGCACACGACCTCGTCGGCCGCGGAGCGCAGCCGGGCGACCGCGTCCGGCGGGGCCACCGGAACGGCCAGCACCACCCGCGCCGCGCCCTGCGCCCGTACGACCTCGCACGCGGCCGCGGCCGTGGCCCCGGTCGCGATCCCGTCGTCCACGACGATCACGGTCCGGCCGTCCAGGGGCAGCCGCGGCCGGTCGCCGCGGAACCTGCGTGCCTGCCGGGCGAGCTCCGCCTCCTCGGCGTGCTCGACCGCCACGAGGTCCTCCGGGCGGGCCCGGCTGCTGCGGACGATGTCCTCGCTGATGACGCGTACGCCGCCCTCGCCGATGGCGCCGAAGCCCAGCTCACGGTGGTGGGGGACGCCGAGCTTGCGCACCACGATCACATCCAGCGGGGCGCCGAGCGCGCGGGCCACCCGGAAGGCGACCGGGACCCCGCCGCGGGGCAGGCCGAGGACGACGGGATCCTCCCCCGCCAGGTGCCGCAGCGCCCCGGCGAGCTGCTCGCCGGCGTCCGCGCGATGGGTGAACAGCACGGGGTTTCACCCCCAACCCAGGGGAGACGGGAACCACGTACCCACCTCCTTCGACGCAACCCCATTCGCCGGCTTCCCGCAAGTCGGTCCGACGTCGTACGGGCCGCGTCGGCGCCGTCAGGCGCCGTCAGGCGCCGTCAGGCGTCGTCCGGTGTCGTCCGGTGTCAGGACGCGGCCGGGACCCTGCCGAAGAGCCGGCCCGCCAGGTCGATGCCCACGACCGTGCCCTCGGCGTCGCGGTTGAACAGACCGCGCTGCCCCTTCAGCCCGCCCTCCGTGATGACGTACTCGTCGCCGGTGCCGGACAGGAAGCCGATGGCGGCCGGCGGGTGGTCCGCGGGCATGTCCGCGTCCGCGGCCGCACGGATCTCCGGCTTGATCCCCACCGCCAGCGTGAGACGGTCCCCGTCGTCGGCGACGTCGAGGTTCATGGCGTCGATCGCGTACCGGCCCGCGACCTCGCGCGCCCGCGCCCCGTCGTACGCGACCGGCTCCGGGTCCTGCTCCACCAGACCGGGGCCGTGCTCCAGCGCCCAGCGCACGACGGCCTGGTTGAAGAGGTGGCCGTGCGGGCCGGCGTTGGCCAGCGAGACCACCGCGAAGTTCCGTTCGGGCACGATGAGCAGCTCGGCGAACTGGCCGTTGCCCGAGCCGCCCTGCCCGATCGCGCGGACGCCGTCCACCTCGCGCAGGAACCAGCAGATGCCGAGGCCGTCGCCGAGCGTGCTGGCGCGCAGCGGGGCCGTCTGCTCCGTCATGCGGCGCAGGGCCCCGGCGGGCAGTACGCCGTCGCCCGTGCCGAGCTGGAAGCGGGCCCACCGCAGCATGTCGCCGACGCAGGAGGTGATGCCCCCGCCGGGGTTGTTCCCGCGGCTGCCCGCCCGCCAGGAGGACCACGGCCGGACGGGCCGCAGCTCCCCGTCGTGGCCGTCGGGGGCGTGGCCCACGGCGAACCGCCGGACCATGACCCTGTCGAGGTCGAAGGAGGTGTTCGTGAGCCCCGCCGGTTCCAGCAGCAGCTCGTCCACGGCCTTCTCGAAGGGCAGGCCGGTGACCGTCTCGACGATCCGGCCGGCCAGGTTGTAGCCGGCCTGGCTGTAGGAGACGCGGGAGCCGGGTGGGGCGACCAGCGGCAGTCCGGGCAGGTGCGCCACGAAGCCGGCCAGGGTGTCGGCCTCGTCGCCGGAGAAGACGAGGTTCCAGTCCAGGCCCGCGGTGTGGTTGAGCAGGTTCAGCACGGTGATGCGCTCCGCGGCCCGCTCGTCGGCGAGCTCCAGCTCGGGAACGTACCGGCGGACCGGCGCGTCCAGGTCGACCCGGCCCTCCGCGACCAGGCGCATCAGGGCGGTGGCGGTGAAGGTCTTGGTCACCGAGGCCAGGTGGAACAGCGTGTTCTCGTCGACCGGCTGCGGGTTGTCGAGGTTGGTCACCCCGTACGAGGCGCTGACCTCCCGGCCGTCCGTCAGTACGCCGACGCTGACGCCGGGGATGCCGAACTCCTTCGCGGTCGCCTCGACGAACGCGGCCAGCTCGTCCCGTCGCATGCCGTTGCGGTCGTTGCCCATGTCAGGTCTCTCCTCGGGGTGCGTGTCCGGCTGCTGCCCGACAGGAGGACGATGCGGCCGCCCGCTGACGAGCGGCTGACGGCCCGCTGACACCGGTCGGCGCCGACGCGGGCGACCGTGCGGCCCGGGAGTGCGGGTGGGGTGGTCCGGCCACCACCCCCCGGGTCCCGATCCGGGCTTCCGGGGTCCTGTGGGCCCGGGGGTGGTGGCCGGACCACCAC
>NZ_JBSGXU010000279.1:0-8169 GCF_053610205.1 Streptomyces sp. NPDC054932
TCGAGGAACTGGCCCGGCTGGAGGTCCGCGAAGCCGGCCACACCATCGGCAACGCCCGCTGGGAGGCCGGCAACGTACGCGACCTGCTCGACTTCGCCGCCGGGGGAGTGGAACGGCTCTCGGGCCGCCAGATCCCCGTCGCCGGCGGCATCGACGTCACCTTCCTCGAACCCCTCGGCGTCATCGGCGTGATCGCCCCCTGGAACTTCCCCATGCCGATCGCCGCCTGGGGCCTGGCCCCGGCCCTGGCCGCCGGCAACGCCGTCATCCTCAAGCCCGCCGAGACCACCCCGCTGACCGCACTGCGCCTCGCCGAGCTCGCCCTCGAAGCCGGGATCCCCGAGCACCTCTTCCAGGTGCTCCCCGGCCGCGGGGACGTCGCGGGCGACGCCCTCGTCGAACACCCCGGCGTCGCGAAGATCGTCTTCACCGGCTCCACCCGCGTCGGCAAGCAGATCATGGCCAAGTGCGCCGACCGGGTGAAGCGCGTCACCCTCGAACTCGGCGGCAAGAGCCCCAACATCGTCTTCGCCGACGCCGACCTCGAAGCCGCCGCGGCCGCCGCCCCCATGGCCTTCCTCGACAACACCGGCCAGGACTGCTGCGCCCGCACCCGGATCCTCGTACAGCGCTCCGCCTACGACCGCTTCCTGGAGCTCGTCGCCCCCGGCATCGCGGCCGTGACCGTGGGCGACCCGCTCGACGAGAAGACGCAGATGGGCCCGCTGATCTCACGGACCCAGCTGGACCGCGTACGGTCCTACGTCACCGACGACCTCACCGCGATCCGCGGCACCGCCCCCGAGGGCCCCGGCTTCTGGTACCCGCCCACCCTCGTCACGGACATCGCCCCCACCGCGCCCGTGGCCGCCGAGGAGGTCTTCGGGCCGGTCGCCGTCGTCCTGCCCTTCGAGGACGAGGAGGACGCCGTACGCCTGGCCAACGCGACCGAGTACGGCCTCTCCGGCTCCCTCTGGACCCGCGACATCGGCCGCGCGCTGCGCGTCTCGCGCGCCGTCGCCGCCGGCAACCTGTCCGTCAACTCGCACAGCAGCGTCCGCTACTGGACCCCCTTCGGCGGCTACAAGCAGTCCGGACTCGGCCGCGAGCTCGGACCCGACGCCCTCACCGCTTTCACCGAGACCAAGAACGTCTTCATCAGCACGGAGGCCTGAACCACATGTCGAACGAAGAGATCATCTGCCGCCGCCTGGTCGGCCGCACCGCCGTCATCACCGGAGCCGGCAGCGGCATCGGCCTCGCCACCGCCCGCCGCCTGGCCTCCGAAGGCGCCAACGTGGTCTGCGCGGACATCGACGAGACGGCCGGCAAGGCCGCCGCCGAGGAGGTCGGCGGTCTGTTCGTCAAGGTCGACGTCACCAGCCCCGAGGAGGTCGAGGCGCTCTTCAAGACGGCCTTCGACACCTACGGCTCCGTGGACATCGCCTTCAACAACGCGGGCATCTCGCCCCCGGACGACGACTCCATCCTGACCACCGGCCTGGAGGCCTGGAAGCGCGTCCAGGACGTCAACCTCACCTCCGTCTACCTGTGCTGCAAGGCCGCCCTGCCCTACATGCAGCGCCAGGGCCGCGGCTCCATCATCAACACCGCCTCCTTCGTCGCCATCATGGGCGCGGCCACCTCCCAGATCTCCTACACCGCCTCCAAGGGCGGCGTCCTCGCCATGTCCCGCGAGCTCGGCGTGCAATTCGCCCGCGAGGGCATCCGCGTCAACGCCCTGTGCCCCGGGCCCGTCAACACCCCGCTGCTGCAGGAACTGTTCGCCAAGGACCCCGAGCGCGCCGCCCGCCGCCTCGTCCACATCCCGCTCGGCCGCTTCGCCGAGCCCACCGAGATCGCCGCCGCCGTCGCCTTCCTCGCCAGCGACGACTCCTCCTTCATCAACGCCACCGACTTCCTCGTCGACGGCGGGATCTCCGGCGCGTACGTCACCCCGCTGTAGGCCCGACGCGCCACCCCCCTGCCCGGCCGGGCGCCGCAAGGTGCCCGGCCGCTCCCTTGCCCCGATCCCCCGAAGGAGCAGCATGCAGAGAAAGTGGGCGGCCCCCCTCGCCCTCATCGCGGCCACCGGATCCGGACTCCTGCTCGCCCCGCCGGCCCAGGCATCGCACACCCCCTGTCCTCGGGTCACGATCGGCTCCGGCTGGTACGGGGACAACCAGGCCCGCCTCCAGCAGCTCATCGACCGGTACGGCACGTGCAATCCGTACCGGCCCGGCCGCACCAAGCCCGTCGCCGTCTTCGACTGGGACAACACCGTCGTCAAGAACGACGTCGGCGACGCCACCATGTTCTGGCTGCTGCGCAACGGCCGGATCCGCCAGCCCGCCGCCGGGGACTGGACCACCACCAGCCGCTTCCTCACCCCCGCCGCCACGAAGGCCCTGGCCGACGCCTGCGCCGCCCTCGCCCGCCCCGGCGCCCCCCTGCCCACCGGAACCCCCGCGGGAGCCGCCTGCGCCGACGAGATCAACTCGATCTACGGCACCGCCGCGACCCGCACCGGCGCCCCCGCCTTCGCCGGCTGGGACCGCCGCACCACCGAACCCTCGTACGCCTGGCTGCCCCAGCTGATGCAGGGCTGGACCGCCCACGAGATCCGCGGCTTCGCCGCCGCCGCCCGCACCGAGAACCTCGCCGCGCCCATCGGGGCCGCGCAGCGGGTCGGCAGCGGCACCGCCACCGGCTGGGCGCGCTACTACGACCAGCAGAAGGACCTGATCAAGGGCCTCCAGAAGGCCGGCTTCGACGTGTGGATCAGCTCCGCCTCCCCGCAGCCCGTGGTCGAGGTCTGGGCCCGGGGCGTCGGCATCACGGCCGACCGCGTCATCGGCATCCGCAACACCACCACGCACGGCGGCAGGTTCACCCCGCACCTCCAGGGCTGCGGATCCGTCCGCGACGGCGCCGACACGATGATCACCTACATCGACGGCAAGCGCTGCTGGATCAACAAGGAGATATTCGGCGTACGCGGCGCGGCCGCCGAGAAGGTCCAGCCCGCCGCCCGCCGCCAGGTGTTCGCCGCCGGTGACTCCGACACCGACATCTCGTTCCTGCGCGATGCCACCGCCCTGCGGCTCGTCGTGAACCGCAACAAGAACGAGCTGATGTGCCGGGCCTACGACAACAGCGACGGCCGCTGGATCGTCAACCCCATGTTCATCGAGCCGAAGAAGCAGAAGACCGACCCCTACCCGTGCGCGACGACCGGCTACGTCGACCATGACGGCACCAAGGGGCCGGTCCTGCGGGGCGACACGAGCGTCATCCCGGACCAGACGGACTCCGTGTACTAGAGGAAGGTCCGCCCCTCGCCCCGGTACGTCGGCACACTGCCGGTGACCCGATCGCCCTCGACGAGGTGCAGGGTGTCGAACCGCTCGCACAGTTCGCCCGCCTTCGCGTGCCGGAACCAGACCCGGTCGCCGATCAGCAGATCGTCGGCCGGGCTCCCCAGCAGCGGGGTCTGCACCTCACCCGCGCCCTCCTGGGGGTCGTAGCGCAGCCCCTCGGGCAGGTACGGCACCGGCAACCGGTCGGCCCCGGCCGCACCGGAAGCCGGGTAGCCGCCCCCGAGCACGGTCACCACCCCCACCCCCGGCCTGCGCACCACGGGCTGGGCGAACAGGGCCGCCGGACGCCCGCTGAACGACGTGTAGTTGTCGAAGAGCCGGGGCACGTACAGGCCCGAACCCGCCGCTATCTCGGTCACCGCGTCCTCTGCGGCCGTGTGCTGCACACTGCCCGTCCCGCCGCCGTTGACGAACTCCAGGTCCGGTACGACGGCCCGCACGGCCCGCACCACCTCGGCCCGCCGCGCCGCCAGCTCCCTGCGGGCCGCGCCCTGCATCAGCCGGATCGCCCGGGACCGCAGCGGGCGCCCGGCGAGCGCGTCCCCGACCCCGGCGACATGGCCCTCGTACGCCATCAGCCCCACGACCCGGAACCCGGGCCGGGCGGCCACCGCCCGGGCCAGCCCGGCCAGCTGCGCCGGCTCGCGCAGCGGAGACCGGCGGGCCCCTATCCGCACCCGGCCGCCCAGCAGTTGCAGGGCCGTGTCCAGCTCCAGGCAGACCCGGACCTCCTCGCCGCCGCCGTCCCGGGCCCGGTCGATCAGGTCCAGCTGCGCCGGATCGTCCACCAGCACCGTGACGGCGCCGGCCAGCTTGGCGTCGTTCGCCAGCTCGCCGAAGCCGGCGCGGTCGGCGGAGGGATAGGCGAGCAGCACGTCGTCGAACCCGGACCGGGCCAGCCACAGCGACTCGGCGAGGGTGTACGACATGATCCCGGCGAACCCGGGCCGCGCGAGCACCCGTTCCAGCAGCGCGCGGCACCGGACCGACTTGCTCGCGACCCGGATCGGCTTGCCGGCGGCGCGGCGGACGAGATCGTCGGCGTTGGCGTCGAAGGCGTCGAGATCCACGATGGCCAGCGGCGCGTCCAGGTGCGCGGTCGCCCGGTCGTACCGGGCGCGGTCGGTGGCGGCGGAGTTCATGGGCGGCAGCTTGCCAGAGGTCTGTACCGGTGGGTAGTACTCGACCGCCGGGACAACCACCGGCCGTCCCCCGCGCCGCGATCGCCGTCGAGGCCGGATGGGCGCGGCGGGTCCGGGATCCGTGCGGTGGGTCCTGCTGGGCGCGGCCCAAGACCCGGGGCGCTGCCCCGGACCCCGCGCCTCAATCGCCGGCGAGGCCGGATCGGCGCGGCGGGGCGGATTGGTGGGGGCAGGGCCGGGATTGGTGCGGTGGGTCCGGCTGGGCGCGGCTCAACACCCGGGGCGCTGCCCCGGACCCCGCGCCTCAATCGCCGGCGAGGCCGGATCGGCGCGGCGGGGCGGATTGGTGGGGCGGGTCCGGGCCTGATGCGACCAGTGACCAGTGACGGGGACGGGGGCGGGGTGGGGTGGGGGCCGGGACGTAGAACGTGATTTGTTGGCGCGGCAGGAGCCCGCAGGACCGGACACCGCCAGGGCGCCATAAATCATGCAGTCCCGGACGCCACCCCACCCCGCCCCCGGCACCGGCACCGCCCCGCACACCCCCGAACCCCCGGCATGGCCCCCCACCCCGACGCCGTACAGTACGTACAGGCAGCCGTACGGAACGGGGGGCGGAGCCGCCGGATGACCACGACGACACCGCGGACCGCGATCCTGGGCGAGCCCGAACCGACCCCGCCGCCCCAGCCCGCGCACACGACCCCGCGCCGCCACCCCGGACGGGTCCTCGCCACCTCGCTCTGCATACTCCTCGGCGGCGGCCTCATCGGCGGAGCCGCCCTCAGCACCTGGGCCGAACACCGCGCCGCGAACCGCCCCCTGCCCGCCGACGCCGCCTACCGCAAGGCCGCGTCGCTCTGGCGTTCCGCCCCCGTCGACAGCCTCCTCCCGCCCGTGCTGACCGGCCCCTCCGCCGGCCCCGGCGGATCCGACCGCACCTGGACCCGGATCGCGCTCGCCCCCGACGCCGACTGCGCCGCCGCGCTCGCCGCCGACTGGCAGACCCTGCTGGCCACCGCCGGCTGCACCCGCGTGCTCCGCGCCACCTACACCGACGCGACCCGCAGCTCCCTGATCTCCGTCGGCATGGTCTTCACCCCCGCCGACGCCCCGACGATGACCGCCCTCAAGGGCCGCATCACCACCCCGCCGGCGTACGGATTCACCGACGCCCAGCGCGCCGCATGGGCCGCATCCGTCCTCCCCGAGGCCCCCGTCGTCGTCTACACCGTCTCCGCCTTCGCCGACGGCCGCCCCCAGGACGCGCCCCGCCCCGCCGAGGACCTGATGAAGAAGGAAGCCACGGGAGCCGCCGCCCAGGCCGGCCTCGGCCACGAGGCCCGGGCGGTCGCCGACCGCATCGGCCACGGGATAGCGTTCCTCGCCGCCCCACCCACCACCACGCCCGCGCCCACCACCACGCCCCCACACACCACCACGCCCGCGCCCGTCCCCACCCCGGAGCCCGCCCGATGACCCGAGTCCGCCGGGCGATCCGTCGGGCGCCCCGCCCGACGACCCGCCCGACGACCCGCCGGGCGTTCGGACAGGCCGGCACCGCCCTGCTCGCCGCGACCCTCCTGGTGGCCGCCACCGCGGCCCCCGCCGCCGCCGACAACATCCGCGACCGCCAGTGGGGCCTGCTCGCACTGCGCGCCGAGGAGGCCTGGGGCACCACCCGGGGCGACGGAGTGACGGTCGCCGTCCTCGACACCGGGGTGGACAACGCGCACCCGGACCTCGCCGGGCAGGTCCTCGACGGCACCGACCTCATCGGCATGGGCGCCGGCCGTGGCGACCGCGCCTGGGCCCGTCACGGCACCGCCATGGCGAGCATCATCGCCGGGCACGGTCACGGCCCCAGCCGCGGTCAGGGCGTTCTCGGGATCGCCCCGCAGGCCCGGATCCTGCCGGTCCGGGTGATTCTCGAAGAGGGCGACCCGGGCCGCGCCCAGGCCCGCGAAAGCAAGGGCGGCGCCCTCGCCGAAGGCATCCGGTGGGCCGCGGACCACGGCGCCGACGTGATCAATCTGTCCCTCGGCGACGACAGCGACTCCGCCCACCACGAGGCGGGCGAGGACGAGGCCGTCCAGTACGCCCTCGCCAAGGGCGTGGTCGTCGTGGCCTCCGCGGGCAACGGCGGCGAGTCCGGCGACCGCGTCTCCTACCCCGCCGCCTACCCGGGTGTCATCGCCGTCACCGCCGTCGACCGCCGGGGCAAGAAGGCCAAGTTCTCCACCCGCAACTGGTACGCCACCGTCAGCGCCCCCGGCGTGGACGTCGTGATCGCGGACCCCGACCGCTCGTACTACGAGGGCTGGGGCACCAGCGCCGCGGCGGCCTTCGTCTCCGGCGCCGTGGCCCTCGTCCGCGCCGCGCACCCGGACCTGTCCCCGGCCCAGGTCAAGAAGCTGCTGGAGGCGACCGCCGCCGACTCCCCGGCCGGCGGCCGCGACGACGCCCGCGGTCACGGGCTGGTCGATCCCGTCGCCGCCCTCCAGGCCGCCGAGGCGATGCGCCCCGAGTCTCTCGTGCCCGCACCCGTGCCCGCGGCGGCCGGGAACACCTACTTCGGTCCCGGCCCCGAACCGGTCCGCCCGCCCGAGCGCGGCGCCCGGCTGGGCGCCCCGGCGGCGGCGGTCGCGGGGGCGGCGCTGCTCGTACTGGCCGCCGTACTGGCACGCCGCCCGCGGCGGGGCACCCGGGGTCGGGAGCGCGGCCCCCTCACGGATCCGCCCCACCCGGCACAGTAGGGTCGGGTAACTGTGGCGAACATGGCGAACAAGAACATTCCCGACCCGGGCTTCTCCGACGACGACGGCTCGGCCGACCCCCGGCTGGCCGCGGCCCTGGCCGCCTGGTCCGAGGACCGGGCGAAGGAGCCGGAGGTGCTGGCGGCGCTGAAGGGTGCCCGCCTGCTGGTCCCGGTGGTCGCCGTCCTCGGTGAGGTGGAGACCGACCCGGAGACCGGCCTCAAGCGGGAGAAGACCAGTGACATGGCCGTCCCGACCCTGCGGGCGGGCGACCGGCGGGCCCTGCCCGCCTTCACCTCGATCGCCTCGCTGGCCCTCTGGGACCCCGCGGCCCGGCCGGTGGCCGTCCCGCTGCACCAGGCGCTCGCGGCCGCCGCGCACGAGAAGGCCGACACCGTGGTCCTGGACCTGGCCGGCCCCGTCACCTACCAGCTGACGGGCTCCGCGCTGCTCGCGCTCGCCGAGGGCCGCACCGACGCGGGCCCGCTGGCCGACCCCGCCGTACGGGAGGCCGTACGGGCCGCCGTGTCCGCGGAGCCGGCCGTCCTGCGCGCCCACCTCGGCCCGGGCGGCGGGGACAGCGACGGCACCCTGGCGATCGTGCTGGCCTCCGACGCGCAGGCCGCCACCGCGGCCCGGCGCGTCGCCGAGGCGCTGGCGGCGGACACCACCCTGCGGGCCCGGCTGGTACGCGGGCTGGACCTGGCCCTGCTGCCGTCGGACGCTCCGGCCCCGCCCGGTGAGCCCCTGTTCACCCGCTGACCGCGCACGGGCACGACGCACGGGCACGACGCACGGGCACGACGCACGGGCACGGCGAAAGGGCACGGCGAAAGGGAACGGCAGAACGGGAACGGCGTCGGCCGGTGCACCCTGCGAGGTGCACCGGCC
>NZ_JBSGXU010000280.1:0-8115 GCF_053610205.1 Streptomyces sp. NPDC054932
GCCCCCCGCCCCCCCCCCCGCGGCCCGCGCACCTGGCTCGCGACCCTCCCGCTCCTCGCCTTCACCGGGCTCTGCTTCGGCATTCCGCTCGGCGCCATGGCCTTCGGCGCGGTCACCCGCACCGACCCGGCGAGCGGCGCCACCCGGGTGACCGGCGAGCACCTCGCCCGCTCGCTCCAGGGCCCCTACCTCGGCTCGCTGATCGGCAGCGTCCAGCTCTCCGCCCTCACCGCACTGGTCGGCGGAGTCCTGGGAGTGGTGATCGCCCAGGCGGTGGTCACCTCCCGGTCCGCGGCCCTGCGCAATGCCGCCCTGACCGCCTCCGGAGTGCTCGCCAACTTCGGCGGCGTACCGCTCGCCTTCGCCTTCATCGCCACCGTCGGGATCTCCGGCGTCGTCACCCGGCTCGCCGACCTCGCCGAGCTCGGCTGGAACCTGTACTCCTTCACCGGCCTCACCGTGGTCTACCTGTACTTCCTGATCCCGCTGATGGTCCTGGTGATCGCCCCCGCACTGGACGGACTGCGCCCGCAATGGCGCGAGGCCGCCCAGAGCAGCGGAGCCACCGGCCGGCAGTTCTGGCGCCACGTCGGCCTGCCCGTCCTCGCACCCTCCCTGCTCGGCGGGTTCGTGCTGCTCTTCGGCACAGCCTTCGCCGCACACGCCACGGCCGCGGCCCTCGTCGGCGGTTCCGTCCCCCTGGTCACGCTCAAGATCGCGGACGCGCTGTCCGGGAACGTGCTCACCGGCCAGGAGAACGTCGCGCTCGCCCTCGGCCTCGACATGATCCTGATCGCCGCCCTGGTCATGGCGGTCTACCTGCCCCTCCAGCGACGGAGCGCCCGATGGCTGCGATGACCCCGACCACCGCACACCCGGAAAACGCCGCACGGCCCACCCCGCCGCGCACCGCCCGGTTCCGCCCCCGAGGTCGCCTCAAATCTCGCCCTCGCCCTCGCCCGAGGGTCTGGCACGGAGCCGTCCTAGCCCTGGCCGGGGCCTACTTCCTCGTCCCGCTCATCGCCTCGTTCGTCTTCACCGTGCACGTACCAGGCCGGGGCGTCACCTTCGAGGCGTACACCGAACTGCTCTCCGCCGACGGCTTCACCGAGAGCCTGCTGCTCTCCCTCGGCCTCGCCGCCGCGACCATCGCCCTGTCGCTGCTCCTCGCCGTGCCCGCACTGGTGGCCGTACGCATCGGATCCCCACGGCTGCGCCCGGTCGTCGAGGTGATGTGCATGCTGCCGCTGGTCGTACCGCCCATCGCGCTGGTCACCGGCATCACCACCGTGCTGCGCTGGGGACCGGAACACCTGTCGCGGACCCCGCTCTACCAGACCTTCATCGCCGTCCAGAACGAGGAGTTCCCCGTCGTCCTGGTCCTCGCCCACACGGTCCTGGCCCTGCCCTTCGTCCACCGCTCGCTCGACGCCGGGCTGCGCGCCGTCGACGTGCCGACCCTGGTCGAGGCCGCCCGCAGCTGCGGCGCGAGCTGGCCGTACGTCGTCCTGCGGGTGCTGCTGCCGAACCTGCGGGCCTCGCTCGCCGGCGCCGCCTTCCTCACCCTGGCCCTGGTGCTCGGCGAGTTCACCATCGCCTCCCTCCTCGGCTTCCAGCCCTTCGCGGTGTGGATCGTCTCGATCTCCGGCGCCCAGGCCCGTATGTCGGTGGCCGTCTCCATCCTCAGCCTCCTGATCACCTGGCTGCTGCTGATCGCCCTCTCCCGGGCCGGGACCACCCCCTCCACGGCCGCGGCCGCACCCGCCACCACCTCCCGCAAGGAGCCTTGAGCCCATGTCCACCACGCCCACCCCCCTGCCCGCGGCCAGGAAGCCGGCGGATCCCGACCAGCCCGTGGGCGCCCGCGTCGAGTTCCGCGGACTGCGCCGGGCCTTCGGATCCACCGTGGCCCTCGACGGGCTCGACCTGACCGTCGAACCCGGTGAACTCCTCGCCCTGCTCGGCCCCTCCGGCTGCGGGAAGACCACCGCACTGCGTGTCGTCGCCGGATTCGAGCAGCCCGACTCCGGGGAGGTCCTCGTCGACGGCGAGGACATCACCCGGGTCCCGGCCAACCGCCGCGACGCGGGCATGGTCTTCCAGTCCTACAGCCTCTTCCCGAACCTCAGCGCCCGCGACAACGTGGCCTTCGGCCTGCGCGTACGCAAGGTCGGTGCGGCCGAGCGCCGCGAACGCGCCGCCGAACTCCTCGACCTGGTCGGCCTGCCCGACCACGGCGACCGCTACCCGCACCAGATGTCCGGCGGCCAGCAGCAGCGCGTCGCGCTGGCCCGCGCCCTCGCCCTGCGCCCGCGCGTCCTCCTGCTCGACGAGCCGCTCTCCGCGCTGGACGCCAAGGTGCGGGCGAACCTGCGCGAGGAGATCCGGCGCCTCCAGCTCTCCCTCGGCATCACCACCGTGTTCGTGACCCACGACCAGGAGGAGGCGCTGTCCATGGCCGACCGGGTCGCCGTCCTGAACGCCGGGAAGCTGGAGCAGTGCGCCGCCCCGGCCGAGCTGTACGACCGCCCGGCCACCGCCTTCGTCGCCGAGTTCGTCGGCACCATGAACCGGCTGCCCGGACGGCTCGCGGACTCCGGCCTGGTGGAGGTGGCGGGAGCGCGCCTGCCGGTGGACGGCCCGGTGCCTGCGACGCCGGACGTGCAGGTCCTCGTACGCCCCGAGAACGTGACCGTCACCGCCGACGGCGAAGGCACCGCGACCGTCGTCTCCGCCTCCTTCTTCGGCTCCGTGACCCGGCTCCACCTGGAACTGCCCGGCGGGGTGGCCGTCAAGGCCGACCTGCCCTCGCGGGACGCGGGAGCCCTGGTACCGGGCGCACGCGCCGCCGTGGGCCTGGCCGAGCGGCCCGTGCTCGTCGTGGCCGGGCCCGCGTGAGCGCCCTCGCCGCGGTCCTGTTCGACATGGACGGCACCCTCGTCGACACCGAGGTGCTGTGGTGGCGGACCACCGAGGAGATAGCCGGCGGCCTCGGGCACCGCCTCACCGACGCGGACGCGCCGGAGGTCGTCGGCCGCGCGGTGGAGGACACCGCCGCCCACCTCGTACGGGTCTCGGGAGGGGGAGACCCGTCCGGGGTGGCGGCGGCGCTCACCGAGAGCTTCTTCCGCCGGGTGGAGGCCGGGGCGCCGATGCGGCCCGGCGCCCAGCGGCTGCTGACCGCACTGGAGGCGCAAGGCGTCCCCTTCGCCCTGGTCAGCGCGTCACCGCGGGTCGTCGTCGACTCGGTGGTCGGGGGCTCCCTGGCCCATGTCCCCTTCGCCTTCACCCTGTCCGCCGACGACACCGCCCGCACCAAGCCGCACCCGGACCCCTACCGGGCGGCCGCCGGGCGCCTCGGCCTCGCACCGAAGGCCTGCGTCGCGGTCGAGGACTCGCCGGACGGCGCCGCCTCCGCGGAGGCGGCCGGCTGCGCGGTCCTGGTGGTCCCCTCCCTGCTGGCGGTCCCGGCGTCACCGCCGCGGACCTTCGCGAAATCCTTGGAGGACGTCACCGTGGCACGGCTGCGGCGGTGCCTGAGCACGACCGCGTAGGAGCCACCCGCTCAGACCGGCAGGCCGAGGATGTCCAGGATGCCCTCCGCGTACGCGGCGCTCCCGGAGCCCGGGTCGGCGGCGATCTCACGGCGGAAGCCGTCGACACCCGTACGGATGAAGGCGGCGCACTGCCCGTGCAGTCCGGCCTCGTGGGTGCCGCCGTCGTCCACCGTGCACAGCAGGGCCAGCAGGGTCCACAGGAGGGCCTCGCGGGTGGCCCGCCGCGGCGGCTGCGCGGCCCACACGGCCATCAGCACACCGCACACCGCCGGGGCGGGCGGCTTCAGGTTCTCCGCGAAGAAGACATGCCCCTCCAGCGCGTGGAACGCCGAAGGGTGGCCCTCGGCGGCATCCCGCACCGCGTCCACCAGATGGCCCGCGGACCGGCCGCAGCCACACACGATGGCCTCCCAGTCGTGCCGCGCGATCTCCGCCACCACCGAATCCGGAACCAGCGGGCTGCCCAGCACCGCGGACCGGCGCAGCAGAGCCTGCTGCCGCTTGTCGCTCCCCGTCATGGGGCACAGTATGAGGCCAGGTCGGAGTGGTCGGCGAGGGGGGTCGGAACCGGATCTCCGGGGCCTTCGTCTGAGACCCCGTGTGGATGAAACGAAGAATTCTGGCACTGCTGTTCGCCCTGCTCGCGACCCAGCTGGGCGCACTGGTCAACCCGGCCTACGCGTGCGGGTGCGGGGCCATGATTCCCGACCGCTCGTCGCGCATCGGAGTCGACCGGGAGACCTCCGTCGTGCGCTGGGACGGCCGCACCGAGCAGATAGTCATGCGGTTCACCGTCGACGGGGACGCCCATCGGGCCGCCTGGATCATGCCGGTGCCGGGCCGGGCCACGGTGGAGCTGGGCGACGGCAGGATGTTCGACGAGCTGGACCGGCTGACCAGGCCCGAGCACAAGAGCCGCGGCTACTTCTGGCCGCGTGGGCGCGACTGGCCCTTCTCCTCCGGCACGCGCGACGGCGTCGGGGACGGGGCGCCCGGCGGCGCGGCGCCGCCGGTCGGCGTCGTCGGCCGCGAACAGCTCGGTGACTTCGACGTCGCGCGCCTCACCGCCACCGACCCGGCCGCCCTGAAGAACTGGCTGGAGAGCAACGGCTTCAACCTCCCTGACCCGCTCGTCACCGAGGTCAAGCCGTACGTGGACCAGGGCTGGGAGTACGTGGCGGTACGGCTCGCCCCGCGCCTGCAGGGCAAGCCGCTGCGCGGCGAGCTGGACCCGCTGAGGATCCGTTTCGAGAGCGACCGGCTGGTCTACCCGATGAGACTGTCCCGAATGGCCGTCGCCCCGCAGTCCCTCGGTCTGTACGTCCTGTCCGACCATCGCATGGAGCCCGCCTCCGCCATCGGCGGCTCCGCACCGAAGGTGACCTTCGCCGGGACCATTCACCCCGAGAAGGGACCGCTCGCCGAACTGGCGGGCGCCGAGCCGGTGTTCCTCACCGCAATCGACCAGCGGTTCCCGGTGCCGGGGCGCATCGACGGCGACCACGAACTGCGCGCCACCGCCAAGGACACCCCGTACCGCAGGGTGGTCTACCACGGCGAACTGCTCACGGTGGGCGGCGTCCCGGTCTGGCTGCTGACGATGGCGGCCGTCGTGGTGGCACTGACGGCCGCGTCCGTCGTGGTGCTCCGGATCCGTGACCGCCGGCCGCGCCCCGCCGGGGCGGCCTGACACCGGCGGGGCGCAGGCGGCGGGACTCAGAGCGGGCGGGGAGCCTGGGTCCGCCAGAAGGCGCACTGGTGCTCCGCCCCGAACGACGTGGTCGTCCGCGTCGCCGACGGGTTGAGGGTGAGGACCGCGGCGGCGGCGCCGGCCCCGGCCGGCGGCCACGCGGTCTGGCCCGCCACCACCGGGGCGCCGAAGCGCGCGAACGCCGCCCAGTAGCGCTTCATCCGGTTCCCGAGCGCGACCTGGACCGGGGTCAGCGGGCGCTCGCCCATCGTGAAGTCGTGCAGATAGGCCAGCTCCGCGCTGTGCGCGTTCGACTCGTCCAGGCCGGGCACCTGCGCACCCGCGAGCGTCGGCGAGCTCGGGTCGTCGAACTCGTAGACGTACGTCGGGACCTGGGACGCGAAGAGCTGCGCCGTCCAGGCGGTGTGGCACGCGAAGGTCGAGTCCGTCATGACGGCCGAAAGCGCCAGGTACGGCGTCCCGTACGCCGCGACCGGATAGCGTGCGAGCACCTCGGGTCCGGCGGCCCCGTAACCCGCCAGGACCTGCGCCGCGTACTGTTCGGCGGTCAGGTGCGGCTGGGTCAGGGCGACGAAGAAGCGGCCCTCGGAGCGGGTGCTCCCGATCAGCACCGGCACCCTGTTCCAGGCACCGCTCGCGATGGCCTGCGCCGGAGCGACCGGCAGCAGCCCGTCACCGGAGGCCGGACCGCGGGTGGGCAGCGTACGGGCCGCCTCGACCAGCGCCGCCCCGGAGGCGGCACGCAGGCAGGCGGCCACCCCGGCCGCGGGAGCGGTGCATCCCGCCCGCGCGGCGAAGGACCGCGCCTGCGCCTCGGCTTCCACGCCGTCCGGCGGGGCCAGCAACGTGCACGGTCCGCTCTGCAGCACGGCCCGGTGGAACAGCCCGGCGGCCGACGGGGCCGCCAGCAGCGCGCAGACGGAACCGCTGCCCGCCGACTGCCCGGAGATCGTGACGTTGCCCGGATTCCCGCCGAACGCGCCGATGTTCTCCCGGGTCCAGCGCAGCGCCGCGATCTGGTCCATCAGTCCGAAGGACCCGGAGCGCCACTCGTTCTCCCGGCCGAGCTCGGGCAGCGCGAGATGGCCGAGCTGCCCCAGCCGGTAGTTGGTGCTGACGACCACGCTCCGTGTGAGATCGGCCATGGTCCGCCCGCCGAACTGGGTGCCCGTTCCCTGGCTGTACGCGCCGCCGTGCATCCAGACGATCACCGGGAGCCGGGCTCCGGGGCGGGCGGTCCGGGGCCGGTACACGTCCAGGTACAGGCAGTCCTCGCTGACGGCCGCCGGATCGCTCAGACCGAAGGGGGAGAACTGCAGGCAGGCGGGAGCCTGCCGGGTGGCCTCCCGCACCCCGTGCAGGCGGGGCGGGGGCGCGGGCGCCCGCAGCCGTGCGTCCCCGACCGGGGGAGCGGCGTAGGGGACGCCGAGGAACTCCTGCGCGCCGTCGCGGGACTGGCCGCGCAGGGCGCCGCCCTGGCCGAGGGTGACCACCGGGCGCGGTGATCCGCCGGACGGCGGCGACAGCGGTGCCGCGGCCGCCGGTGCCGGGGCGAGCAGGGCCATCAGGGCGAGTGCGGTACCGAGCAGGGACCTTGCCGAGGGCAGCCGTTTCCCGGGCCTCTTCATCCGTCCTCCTGGAGTGTTGCCGGTTCTTGCCGATGCGGTGCCGTGCCGTGCCGTGCCGTGCCGTGCCGTGCCGTTCCGTCGTGATGCCGTGCCGGGTTCGGCCCGGGCACGGGCCGGCCGGGGCGGAGCGGGGTGCGGGCTCCGCCCCGGCCGGGGCTCGTCAGGGGCGGAGCCCGGCGATCAGTGCGGAGGTCACGGCGTGGTCGACCGGGCCGGTGTTCCAGTCGGGGCTCATGGGACTCACTGCGATCCGGCCGGCAGCCAGTGCTTCGATGTCACCGCCCTTGGCCGCGGGGCGCAGGTCCACCTTGACGGTCATCTTCCAGGTGCCGTCGCCCGCGTCGGTGAAGTCCGGTTCGAGCACGGTCTGCGGATCCTGGAAGGTCGGGGACACGCCCGCGGCCGTGCCCCTGCCGTCCGCTCCGACCACCGGGTGGTTGACGTTCAGGCCGACGCCCTTGGGCAGCAGCGGTCCGGAGCGGGCCTTCGCCCGCAGCCGGTCGATCAGCTTGACCGCGAACTCGACGGTCGGTCCCATCGCGTTGACCGTCGTCACGGGATCGGGCACGGTGAGGCCCCCGGTGCTCAGCGCGATGGCGGGCACGCCGTGCTCCAGTGCGGCGACGGCGCCGCCGACCGTACCGGAATGCGTGGCGAGACCGGCGACGTTCGGGCCGAAGTTGGTGCCCGAGACGACCAGGTCGGGGGCGTCCCCGGCGAAGACCTCGGCCAGCCCGAAACCGACGGAGTCGCCCGGGGTGCCGTCGACGGCCCAGACCTTCGGCTCGGGGTGCTTCACCGTGATCGCCGGGGCGTTCGACATCTTCGTGCCGGCCCCGCTCTGGTTGGTGAGCGGGGCGACGATCGTGACGTCGTGTCCGGCGGCGGTCAGGCGCTCGAAGACCTTGCGGATGCCCGGCGCGTTGTAGCCGTCGTCGTTGGTGAGCAGGATCCGCAACGGGCCGGCGGGCGCGGCCTGCGGCGCGGCGACCGCAGGCGCCGTGCCGGCCAGGGCCGGCGTGCACAGCAGCAGGGCGGCCAGCGGCAGAACTCGCTTGCGTCTCACAGGGTGCTCCTTGGGAGGGAAGGGAGATGAGGGTGAGCAGGGGTGGGTACCGGCGGGCGCACGACCCTCGGCGGGCGCCCGCCGGAGCTGTGGTCGGGCCCGGGGGAGGCTGTCTCTTATACACAAAAGACGCAGCCCACGAAGTAAATAGTG
>NZ_JBSGXU010000281.1:0-7943 GCF_053610205.1 Streptomyces sp. NPDC054932
GCGGGGTCCGGGGCGGAGCCCCGGCGGCGCGGCCGCACGGCTACAGCAGCTCGCGCAGGCGGTCCGCCAAGAGGTCCCAGCGCCAGCGGTCCTCGACCCAGGCACGGCCGGCGGCGCCCATCCGCGCCCGCAGGGCCGGGTCCCGCAGGAGGGTGACGATCCGGTCCGCCGCCTCCTCCGGGGAGCCGCCTCGGACGACCCAGCCCGTCTCACCGTCCAGCACCGCGTCCGGCGCCCCGCCGGAATCGCCCGCGATCACCGGCAGACCCGTGGCCGAGGCCTCCAGGTAGACGATGCCGAGCCCCTCCACGTCCAGCCCGCCCCGCCGGGTCCGGCAGGGCATGGCGAAGACGTCGCCCGCTCCGTAGTGGGCCGCGAGTTCCGACCACGGGACGGCTCCGGTGAGGACGACGGAGTCCGAGACCCCGGTGGAGACGGCCAGCGCCCGCAGGTCCGCCTCGTAGGGCCCGCCGCCCACGATCAGCAGCACCGCGTCCGGCACCGCCGCCAGGATCCGCGGCATCGCCTCGATCAGCGTGTCCTGCCCCTTGCGCGGCACCAGCCGGGAGACGCAGACGACCACCGGCCGGTCGGTCAGCCCGAGCCGGGCCCGGACCTCCGCCCCGCCCGATCCCGGGTGGAAGGTCTTCTCGTCCACCCCCGGAGGGAGTTGGACCATCCGCTCCGCCGCCCGCTGCGTCACCGCCGAGGCGATCCGCGAGCGCGTGTACTCCCCCAGGTAGGTCAGCGTGTCGGTGCCCTCGCCGATCCGCCGCAGCAACTGCCGCGCGGCCGGCAGCTGGGCCCAGGCCGCCTCGTGCCCGTGGGTGGTCGCCACGATCCGCTTCGCACCGGCCCGCCGCAGCGCGGGGCCCATCAGCCCGAGCGGGGCCGCGGCACCGAACCACACCGACTCGCAGCCGTGTTCGCGCAGCAGGCCGACCGCCCGCCGCGTCACGCGCGGGGTCGGCAGCAGCATCGTCGTCCGGTCGCGGACCACCTGGAACGACTGCTCCGCGTCGAAGGCCGCGGTGGCCTCGCGGCCCTCCGCGCCGTGCTTCCAGGTGGAGGCGTAGACGACGACCCGGTCGGGATCCAGCCGTAGTGCCATGTTGTGCAGGAAGGCCTGGATACCGCCGGGTCTCGGCGGGAAGTCGTTGGTCACGATCAGCGTCTTGTGCATCGCTGACAACGTACCGGACGCCCTCAGCGGAACTCCTCCCGCAGGGCCTCCTGCCAGTCCTTCGTCAGCCCGGCCGGGTCCACGCCGAGGGCCTCCCGCACCGCCACCGGCCACGGCCGGCGCCCCGCCTGCTCGTACAGGTCCACGAGCGCCGCCTCGCCCCACTTCTCCGCGATCAGCCGGCAGGCGAGCCAGGAGCCCTCGTACGCCCGGGCCAGGGCCTCTGGGTCACCCCCGAAGGCGAAGGCCTCCGTGCGGGGCAGCTCCCCCGGCACCTCGCCCCGCCGTACGGCCCGGGCCAGCGCCGGAGCGGCCTGCTCCGGGACGGTGGAGGCGCCGCGGTACGCCGCCCAGTCCGCGAAGCCCTCCGACAACCACAGCGGGGTGGTGGCGGTGGTCGCCGCCCGGGTGGCCACGTGGGTGACCTCGTGGGTGAGGATGACCCCGCGGCCCGCCGGACCGAGCTCCGCCCACCCCTCCGGATTGACGACGACCCGGTCGGCGGGGGCCGGAGCCGCACCGCCCACCCGGCCGGTCGTGACGGCCCCCATGCCCCGGTACTCGGCGGCGGGGCGGCCCAGCAGCTCCGCCATCCGGTCCAGGGATCCGGGGACCAGCACCACCGCCCGGCCCGCCCAGGGCCCCGGCCAGGCCGCGCTCGCCGCGGGCACCGCCCGGTCCGCCTCCGCCGCGATCGCGGACAGCGTCGCGGCGTCCTGCCCGACGCCCAGCACCAGGGCGTGCGTCCCGCGGACCACCGCCACCGGGCCCTGGTCCCACAGCTGCGGCAGCGCGCCCGGCGCGGCCCGGTCGCCGGTGACCCGCCAGCGCCCGCCGTCCCGGGTCAGCCGCACCTCGCGCGCCGACCCGGCAGCGGCCGGGTCGTAGCCGGTGAGCCGGTAGCGCAGGTCCGCCCGGACGGTGGCCCCGGCGCCGTCCCGCCGGACGGCGGAGACCTCGTACGCCCATCCCTCCAGCGGGATCCCGGCCAGCTGCGCGGGCGGCGTCCGCGACCAGGCGGCGACGGCCTCCCGGATGTCCCGCTCGGCGCCGTCCTGCGGGGCGGGCACCGCGCACGCGGCGAGCAGCGCGCTCAGCAGGAGCGGCAGCGCGCGTACGAGGAACCGGCGGACGGGGGGCATCCGACGATCGTACGCACGGCTGCGGTCAGGGGCGGGTCACCGAGGAGACGGGCATCATCCCGACGGGGTCGTAGCGCACCCGGGCCCCCGGGTAGGGGGCGTGCACGACCTGGCCGTTGCCGACGTACATGCCGACGTGGCTGGCGTCCGAGCGGTACGTCACCAGGTCGCCGGGGCGGGCCTGGGACAGCGGCACCTGCCGGCCCGCGTGCCGCTGGGCCTGCGAGGTGCGCGGCAGCGAGACGCCCGCCTGCCGGTACGACCAGACCATCAGCCCGGAGCAGTCGAATCCGGACGGGCCGGTGGAACCCCACACGTAGGGCCGGCCGACCGCGGCCCGGGCCGCCATCACGGCGGCCGCGGCGCGTCCCGAGGAGGGCCCGAGGGCGGGGAGCTCGGGGAGTCCTTCGGGGCGGCCGCCGGAGCGCGAGGAGCGCTCGTAGTCGGCCCGCTCCTCGGAGGGCATGGCGTTCAGCAGCCGTCGGGCGGCCGCGAGCTTCGCGGTGACGGAGCGCTTGTGCCGGGCCACGTCGGAGCGCAGGGCGTCGAGCTCGGCGAGTTTGCGGGATGCCTCCCGGCGCTCCTGGCCGAGTTCGCGCTGCTCCTCGCGGAGTTCGGCGAGCTGCCGGGCCTGGCGGCCGGTCAGCCGGTCGAGGGCGGCGGCCTGTTCCAGGTACGCGTCGGGGTCCTCGGCCAGCATCAGCCCGACGGCGGGGTCGATGCCGCCGCTGCGGTACTGGGCCCCGGCGAAGCTGCCGAGGATGCCCCGCATGGTGTTGATGCGCTCCTGGCCGCGGGCCACCGCGTCCTGGGCCCGGTTGACCTCGACGCGGAGCCGGTCGGCCTTCTCGCCCGCCTCGTTGAAGCGTTCGGTGGCCTGCTCGGCCTCCTCGAAGAGGCGGTCGACCTGGGCGCTGATGCCGCTCCTCGCCCCGCCGCCCGGTTCGTGCGGGAGGCCGGGGGCCGCGCTCGCGGGTACGCCCGTCATGGCGACCGCGGCCGTGGCCGCGGCGGCGGTGAGGACGGTGACCTTCGCGTTCCGGTCGAGGCCGCCGAGCCCGGACCGGCGATGGGACGCCACGTGAAACCGCTCCCTTCCGCTGTGTGTGCCCGGGTCCGCCCCCCGTGGACGGTCATGTGCCGGGTTCCGCGCTGGCAGACAGTAGCCGGACGCTCACACCCCGACCAACGACCGTCGGAGCGCACACACACGGACGCCCCGCAGGAGACGCAGGTCACCGGCGGGGCGTGTGGTCAGAAAGGAGCCGCGGAATTCGCCCGGATGGGCGGTGTGCGGCGCGTCAGCCGATGCGGACGCCGAACTGGAACGGCATGTTGTCCATCGACTCGTACTTGATGCCGCTGCGCGGGTTCGAGGCGTGCAGCGTCATGTTGTTGCCTGCGTACAGGCCGACGTGGTGCAGGTCGCCGTAGAAGAAGACCAGGTCGCCGGGCTGGAGCTGGCTGCGGCTGATGCGCGTGCCGTCGTTGGCCTGGGTGTAGGTGACGCGGCTGATGCTGACGCCGGCCTGCTTGTACGCCCACTGGGTCAGCCCGGAGCAGTCGTAGACGTTGGGCCCGGTGCCGCCGGACTGGTAGGTGAAGCCCAGCTTGGTCTTCGCGGCGGCGAGGGCGGCTCCGGCGCGGCCGGAGGCGCTGACGTTCCCGAGGTCGACGCGCTGGCCGTCGGCGCGGCTGGCACGCGTTTCCTCGTCCTTGAGCGCGGCGCGCTCCTGGGCGGTGAGGGAGTTGAGCAGGGCCTGGGCCGCGGCGAGCTTCTCCGTCGAGACCTTCTTCTTCTCGCCGAGCTCCTTGCGGGTGGCGTCGAGGTCGGCGAGCTTGCCGGCGGCCTCCTGGCGCTGCTGCGCGAGGGTGCGCTGCTTGTCCTGGATCCGCTGGACCGACTCGACCTGCTTGCCGCTCAGGTGCTCCAGGGAGGAGGCCTTGTCGAGGTAGCTGTCGGGGTCCTCGGAGAGGAGCAGCGCGAGGGCGGGGTCGATGCCGCCGTTGCGGTACTGGGCGCTGGCCATCGAACCGAGCGCGCTGCGCAGGTCGTTGAGGTCGCCCTGACCGCGCGCGACCTGGTCCTGGAGCTGGGCTATCTCCTTCTCCAGCTTGTCCTGGCGCTCCTTGGCCCCGTTGAACTTCTCGGTGGCCTGCTCCGCCTCTTCGTAGAGCGCGTCGACCTGGGCCTTGACCTCGTCCTTGCTCGGCTTCGCCGGAGCGGCGGAGGCTCCCTGGGAGGAGAGCGCGACGGCCGCGGCCGCGGCGGCGGTGATCACGGTCACACGAGCGCGGGTCGGCTGCTTGGGTCGACGGTGGGACGCCACGAAGGCGATCTCCTTCTTCCTGGAGCCGCCGAAGAACGCAAATCGGCAGCACCTCCGCCGCCACTCCGAATGAGTGATCCACCGCACGAAGGTTTGAACAGACCCTAGTGACCCAGCTGTGATCAGTTCAAATCCTGTCGAGAAAAAACTCGCTCTCCAACCAGGTTCTTTACCTACAGCGCACGCTCCGTGCCGGGCACTTGACGGTACGTTCGCTGTGGCGCCGGTCAATTCCGGCATTCGGGCTGGGAGTTACGAAACTCGCGAAAGCCGCTTCAGTAGCAAAGCGGACGTCACGGGCCTCGCGCCTGCCTTGGCCACCCCGTCCGCGACCTCCCGGTCCGTGGAGACCACGACCACCGGACGGCCGGGCGGCTCCGCCCGCACCAGCTGGCGGATCAGCTCGTCCGCCGTCACCCCCGCCTTGGAGAACAGCACCCGGACCCCGCGCGGCGGCGCCAGCAGCACCGGGGCCGCCAGCTCCGCCCCGTCGAAGACACAGGTCATCTCCGCACCCGTCTGCGCGGCCAGCATCGACAGCCCGCCCAGCAGCCGCAGCCGCTGCTTCTCCAGCGGCATCGTCGGATAGCCGGTCTTGGTCACGTTGTAACCGTCGACCACCAGATGCGCCTGGGGCAACGCCAACAGCTGGTCCAGCAAAGCCGGATCGGTCTCCGAGAGGGCGCGCGCCGCGATGTCCTTCGGTGTCATCCGGCCCGGCTCCACCGCATCCACGGTGTCGGCCGGCCGCGTGTTCACGGGCGGCAGCGCCAGCTCGCGGCGCAGCCCCTGGGCGGCGTCCAGCACCGTGTCCAGCAGCAGCCGCAGCCGCATGTCCTCGATGCTCCGCCCCTCGCGGGTGGCCCGGCGCGAGGTCTCCAGCGCCGTCTCCACCTCTGCGAGACGCGACTTGAGCCGACGGCTCTCGCTCTCGGCGGCGGCCACCCGGGCAGCCGCGTCACCGCGGATCCCGTCGATCTCCGCATTCACCTTGCGCAGGGCCGCATCACCCCGCTTGACGTCGCTGAGAGCACTGCGCAGCTTGCGCTGAAGCGATTCCGCTTCCTTGCGGGCCGCATCCAGCTCGACCCGTACCTGCTCCCCGCCCGTGCGCTGCAGTTCCCGTACGTGGGCCAGCTCCTCGCGCAGGCGCTCCAGCTCGCGCCGGGACTCCTCGCCGACCCGCTCGGCGTCGGCGCGCTGCGCCTCCTCGCCGGCGGCGGCCACCAGCTTGACCCAGCCGGCCGGCCGCAGGACGAAAGCGGCGGCCGCCACGTCGAGCGGATCCGCGGCGGCGGGCGGAGCACCGGCCTCCAGCGCGGCGGCCAGGTCGGCCTGTGCCTCGCGCAGCTTGTCGGCGACCCTGCTGCGGAACACGGCGTCGGTCTCGACCGCCGCGGCCATGGCGCTGCCCGCGAACTTGGCGCGCCGGGTCGGGGTGAACCGGGCGTACTGACGCAACTGCGCCGGGAGGTCCGCGACCGTCAGTCCGCCGAAGGCGTCCGAGACGAGCGCGACGACCCGGCGCCGCACGCCTTCCGGCAGCGGGTGGTCGAGCGCCTCGGCGGCGTCGCCGGCCGCGTCGGCCGGCTCAGCGCCGCTTGCTGGCTCCACAATCCGTCACCCCTACCGTGATCTTCCTGTGGGTGCGCCTCCGTCAGGAGTCCGCGCCCGGCCTGTCCACGAGCTCGATCTGGTCCACCGCGTTGCACCAGCGGCAGCGGACCGACTCGATGGTCTCATTGACCACCTCGCGCTCCTCGACCTTGGGCTCCCCGGCAAGGTCCAGGTGGACGTACTCCACGACCTTCGACGAACGGGTGACGTCGAAACGCGTGAGGTTGCCGCACAGGGTGCAGCGCCACCGGGTGGTGTCGGTCGGCAGGGGAACCGTCATCAGGCCGCTCTCTCCTTCGTAGCTGATTCAATTAAAGCCGCCCGCGCCGCCGTATGCGTCGTCCTGCGGACCGCAGCTCGTAACCCTACGGCCTGCCACCGCTTCAGGTGGGTCCCGTTGCGTCATGCTCTGTCACATGATCGTAAGGTGGCGGGCCGTTCGCGAGGCCGCCCGGGGACCGGTGGTCACCCATGCGCTGATCGCGGGCTGCGCCGTGGTGTTCGTACTCGGCCCGGCCTCGGGGCTCAACCCGGTCTACGGGACGGGGGAAGAGCTGCTGTCCGCCGGTACGGCGTACTTCCGGCGCTGGGGCGTGGTCCCCGACGAGCTCTTCACGGGCACCCCGCGCGCCTGGCTGACCCCGCTGACCGCGCTCTTCGTCCACGGCAGCTGGCTGCACCTGCTGGGGAACATGCTCTTCCTGCACGTTTTCGGCGCGATGGCGGAGGAACGGATGGGCCGCCCGGCGTTCCTCGTCTTCTACCTCTGTACGGGTTACCTGGCGATGGCGGCGTACGCGGCGGCCAACGCGGGGTCCCCGCAGACGCTGGTCGGGGCCTCCGGCGCCATCTCGGCCGTTCTGGGCGCCTTCCTCTTCCTGCTCCCGCGGGCGAGGGTGACGAGCCTGTTCCCCTTCCTCTTCTTCCTGCCGCTGCGGTTCCCCGCCTGGATCGTTCTGCTGTTCTGGTTCGCCCTCCAATGGGTGGCGGCACAGCGGGCCGGCAGCGGCCCGGGGGTCGCCTATCTGGCCCATCTGGTGGGCTTCTCGCTCGGCTTCCTCTACGCATGGGCCCGCTATCGGGGTACGACTAGAGTGAGGCGACCAGCGACGGCCACCGAGGGAGACAGCCAGCCGTGATCACCGCGATCGTGCTCATCAAGACCAGCGTGGACCGGATCCCCGAGATCGCCGAGTCCATCGCAGCCCTCGAGAACGTCAGTGAGGTCTACTCCGTCACGGGGACGTACGACCTCATCGCGCTGGTCCGCGTGGCCCGCCACGAGAACCTGGCGGACATCATCCCCGGCCGCATCAGCAAGATCCCGGGCGTCGAGGCGACGGACACGCACGTGGCCTTCCGCACGTACTCCCAGCACGACCTGGAAGCGGCCTTCGCCATCGGCCTGGACGCATAGCGCTGGCTTCGGCCGGCGTCGTATCCCGGGCGCTGCCCGTCCCCTGCGGGGTGCTTGGCGGTGTGCGGCTCGGCCGTCTGCCGGGCGCGGCCCGTCCCCTGCGGGGGTGCTTGGCGGTGTGCGGCTCGGCCGTCTGCCGGGCGCTGCCCGTCCCCTGCGGGGGTGCTTGGCGGTGTGCGGCTCGGCCGTCTGCCGGGCGCTGCCCGTCCCCGCGCCTCAATCGCCGGCGGGGCTGGATGGTGCGCGGTGCCCTG
>NZ_JBSGXU010000282.1:0-7781 GCF_053610205.1 Streptomyces sp. NPDC054932
CATTTTTTTGGTGTTCTGTTGGGGTTGCTTTTTTTTTAAAGAGTGGGAGTGGCCCCACTTGCTGTTGGGTGGGGGGGGCACCCCTGTGTCGTATACGAAAATCAGGTGACCGGGTCAGCGCATCTTTCCGCCGCGCGGCATCTTCATGCCCTTCGGCATGGGGCCCTTCGGCAGCGGCATGTTGCTCATGAGGTCACCCATGGCCCGCAGCTTGTCGTTGACCTCGGTGATCTGGGGGCCCGCCAGCACGCGCGGCAGCTTGAGCAGGGTGGTGCGCACCTTCTTGAGCGGCACCTCGCCCTCGCCCGTGCCCACGATGAAGTCGTGCACCGGCACGTCCGGCATGATCCGGGCCATCTTCTTCTTCTCGTTCGCGAGCAGCGGCTTCACCCGGTTCGGGTTGCCCTCGGCGATCAGCACGACGCCGGCCTTGCCCACGGCCCGGTGGACGATGTCCTGCTGCCGGGTCATCGCGATGGCCGGGGTGGTCGTCCAGCCCCGTCCCACGTTGTCCAGTACGGCCGCGGCCGCTCCCGGCTGGCCTTCCATCTGCCCGAAGGCAGCCCGCTCGGCCCGACGTCCGAAGACGATCGCCATCGCGAGGAACGCCACCAGGAATCCCAGGATGCCCAGGTAGACCGGGTGGTCGAACAGGAAGCCGATCGCGAGAAAGACACCGAAGGTGACGATGCCCACGCCCGCGACGACCAGACCGACCTTCGGGTCCGCCTTGCGCGTCATCTTGTACGTCAGGGCGATCTGCTTCAGTCGCCCGGGGTTCGCAGCAGTCTCTGCGTTTGACTTCCTCGCCATAAAGCGAAGTTTACGTGGCCTGCGGGGTTCGGGTAGCCGCGGCCTCAAGTACATGTTCGGTTTCGACCCGGTCCTTGGCCCTCTTGCGGTCCTCCAGGACCGCCGTCCAGGCGTTGCGGCGGGCCCCGCTCATCAGCAGGGACTCAATGCCCCGGAAGGCGTCGGAGAGGGTCGGGATGGCAATGGCGCGTACGGGCGCGGCCTGCATGATGTCGATCCCTTTCACGATGCTCGCGTCGGCGTGATGCGAGCGGTGTGTGCGGTGCGTGGACCAAGCGTCACTGACTGGTGTTACCAGGGCGTGACCGGTCGGTCAAATGTGATGGACACGTTGCAAACACTGACGCGGCCCGCCGGACTCTTCCTCAAGAAAGAGCCTAGGGGCCGCGTCCATGCGTTGTTACTCGTTGGTAACGCTTTGTGTGCGACTTCACACACTGGTCCGCACGGGTGATCAGACGGTCGCGCGCTTCTCTGTACCTGCGGTCGAGCTCCGCCTCGTCACCGCTCCGGCCGAGTGCCCGCCCTCGTACCTCGGGCGGACCCTCGACCTGCGCTCAGACTCGGCTGCGCTTCTCCATCGCCTGCTGGTACAGACGACCCGCGCGGTACGAGGACCGGACCAGCGGGCCGGACATCACGCCGGAGTAGCCGATCTCCTCGGCCTCCTTCGCCAGCTCCACGAACTCGGCCGGCTTCACCCAGCGCTCGACGGGGTGGTGCCGCGGCGAGGGCCGCAGGTACTGCGTGATGGTGATGAGCTCGCAGCCGGCCTCGTGCAGGTCCTTCAGGGCCTGCGAGACCTCCTCGCGCTCCTCGCCCATGCCGAGGATCAGGTTCGACTTGGTCACCAGGCCGTAGGCGCGGGCCTTGGTGATCACCTCGAGCGAGCGCTCGTAGCGGAAGCCGGGGCGGATCCGCTTGAAGATCCGCGGCACCGTCTCGACGTTGTGCGCGAAGACCTCGGGGCGGGAGGCGAAGACCTCCTCCAGCAGCTCCGGGACCGCGTTGAAGTCGGGGGCCAGCAGCTCGACCTTGGTGTGGCCGGCCTCGCGGCCCGCCGTCTGCTGGTGGATCTGGCGCACGGTCTCCGCGTACAGCCAGGCACCGCCGTCGGCCAGGTCGTCGCGCGCGACGCCCGTGATGGTGGCGTAGTTCAGGTCCATCGTGACCACGGACTCGCCGACGCGCCGCGGCTCGTCACGGTCCAGCGCCTCGGGCTTGCCCGTGTCGATCTGGCAGAAGTCACAGCGCCGGGTGCACTGGTCACCTCCGATGAGGAAGGTGGCCTCGCGGTCCTCCCAGCATTCGTAGATGTTGGGACAACCGGCTTCCTGGCACACCGTGTGCAGTCCTTCGCCCTTCACCAGGGCCTGCATCTTGGTGTACTCGGGACCCATCTTTGCCCGTGTCTTGATCCACTCGGGCTTGCGCTCGATGGGGGTCTGGGCGTTACGGACCTCCAGGCGCAGCATCTTGCGTCCGTCGGGTGCGACTGCGGACACGACCGGCTCCCTGTGACTTCGATTGTTCGGGCGCCCACCAGGGTACGCCCGTAATTTCGTACGCTCTTACGTCGGCCAACCTGCGAGCGGCCGGTCTCATTCCCGGGGGCTAGGCGCCCACCGCCGGCTCGATTTCGCGGGGCCGCAGCTCCGCGTGCTCCAGTACGTCCTTCAGGTGCCGTTCGGCCACCGGAAGGACCTCGGCGATGGTGATCTCGCGGCCCAGTTCGTACGAGAGCGAGGTCACACCGGCGTCCCGGATCCCGCAGGGGATGATCCGGTCGAACCAGGTGCTGTCCGGGTTCACGTTGATCGCGAAACCGTGCATCGTGACGCCCTTGGCGACCCGGATGCCTATCGCGGCGAGCTTGCGGTCCTCGCGGCGCTGGCCGGCGTTGGACGGGGCGTACTCGGGACCGTTCAGCCGCGCGTCGAACTCCTCGTCGTGCAGCCGGGGGTCGAGGTCGAGGGAGAGGCCGCCGATCGTGGGGCGCTCCTCGACGGGGTCGCCCAGGACCCAGACGCCGGAGCGGCCCTCGACCCGGGTGGTCTCCACGCCGAACTCGGCGGCGGTGCGGATCAGGGCCTCTTCGAGGCGGCGGACGTGCGCGACCACGTCCACCGGGCGGGGCAGCTTCATGATCGGGTAGCCGACCAGCTGGCCCGGGCCGTGCCAGGTGATCTTGCCGCCGCGGTCCACGTCGACGACGGGGGTGCCGTCGAGCGGGCGCTCGCTGGGGTCGGTGCGCCGGCCCGCCGTGTAGACCGGCAGGTGCTCCAGCAGCAGGCAGGTGTCCTCGATCTCGTCCGCGAAGCGGGCGGCGTGCACCCTGCGCTGTTCTTCCCAGGCCCGGGTGTACTCGACGGATTCCGGTCCGAAGCCCAGATGGACAAACCCAAGCTCAGCCACCGCAGCGCCTCCTCGTTGAACCTGCTGTGTGCACGTACCTCACCGAGCCAAGGGTACGGCGGCCCGTACGGGGCCCTTCAGGGCCCCTTCACGGGCCCGGCGCGGGCTCCGCAGAGGGCCCGGGAGCGGCTCCCGGCTCCGGCTCCGGCTCCACGGCGGGCCACGGCAGCTGCTTCGGCCGGCGCCGTCCCTTGGGAGGCCGGTCCGGGTCCTCGTCCGCGCGCGGCAGCCTCCGGTGGCCCTCCGAGTGGTCGTTGACCCAGCCGCACACCCCGCACGCGTACCGGCCGTCGAGCCCCGCGATGTAGGTCCCGCAGCGCCGGCACTCCGCCTCGGTCAGTTCGGGCGGGGGCAGCGGGGCTGTGGATTCGGTTCGCTCCTCGGGGAGGTGCGCCCGGTGGGGCCGAGGGGTCATGGGCCGCAGCGTACGCGGGCGGAGGGGGTCGGTCCGTAAAGGCCCCTACGCATTCTGCACACGATCGGATGAATGTGGGGCAGAGAGGGCGGCATCAGCGAAGTTCGCCGCTACATTCACGCCGTTCACAGGGCCGGGACCCCGGTCCGTCACGTACGGAAACCGTGGAGCCGATGACGGAACGACCTGCCCAGCGCGTCCCCAACCGCCAGCTCGCGGCGCTGATCGCGGAAGCCGGGTTCTCCAACGCCGGTCTGGCCCGCCGCGTCGACCAGCTCGGCCTGGAGCACGGTCTCGATCTGCGGTACGACAAAACCTCCGTGACCCGGTGGCTGCGCGGGCAGCAGCCCCGCGGGACCACCCCCGCGCTGATCGCCGAGGTCTTCACCCGCCGCCTCGGCCGGCGGCTGTCCGCCCAGGACCTGGGCCTGGACGCCTGTGCGCCCGTCTACGCGGGGCTGGAGTTCGCGGCCACCCCGGAGGAGGCCGTCGACATCGCGAGCGGGCTGTGGCGCAAGGACTCCGGCTCGCACGCCGAGCTCCGGAAGATCGCCTTCACCCCGGCCGGGCTGGTCGTGCCCAGCCGCGACTGGCTGATCGGGCGGGCCGACGAGCGCGTGGGCCGGGGCGCGGAGCCCCCGGCGGCCCGCGTCCCGCTGCAGGGGCGGGCCTCGGTCCCCCGGCAGCGGCAGATCGACCGCGGCCCCGGGCAGCGCGTGACGAGCGGGGACATCGCCGCGCTCAGATCGGTGAGCGAGCTGTTCCGGACCCTCGACCAGGCCTACGGCGGCGGGCACGCCCGGCAGGCCCTGGTGCGCTACCTGGAGCACGAGGCCGAACCGATGCTCCGCGGGACCTACGGGGAGACCACCGGCCGGCGGCTGTTCTCCGCAGCCGCCGATCTGACCCGGCTCGCGGGCTGGACCTCGTACGACATCGCCGCGCACGGGCTCGCCCAGCGGTACTTCGTCCAGGCCCTGCGGCTGGCGCAGGCGGCCGCGGACCGCCCCTACGGCTCGTACGTGCTGGTCACCATGAGCCGCCAGGCGGTCTACCTCGGCCACGGCCGCGAGGCCGTCCAGCTGGCCCGGGTCGCCCAGCAGGGCGTCGGCTCCGGCCCGCCGCCGGTGGTGCAGGCGCTGCTCCACTCGGCCGAGGCGCGCGGCCACGCGGTCCTCGGCGAGGTCCGCGCGTCGACGGCCTCCCTGGTGCGTGCCGAGCGCGCGCTGGGCGCGGCCCGGCCGGGGGACGACGTACCGCACTGGGCCCGCTTCTACGACGAGGCGCAGCTGGCGGACGAGTTCGGGCACTGCCACCGGGACCTCCAGCAGTACCGGGCCTCGGCGCAGCACGCGGAGCGGTCCCTGCAGCTGCGGGGCCCGGCGTACGCGCGGTCCCGGCTGTTCTGCCGGGTGGTGCTGGCCACGGCCCGGCTGGGGCTGGGCGAGCTGGACCAGGCGTGCGCGCTGGGCGCGGAGGCGGCGCAGCAGGCGATGGAGATGCGGTCGGTGCGCGCGGTGGAGTACGTACGGGACTTCGAGCGGCGGCTGGAGCCGTACCGGGACGCCTCGGCCGTGCGGACGTACCGGGACCGGGTGGCGGCCCTGTCCTGAGCGGACGCACGGCAGGGGCCCGGTCCGTTACGGGACCGGGCCCCTGTGTCGTCTGTGGTTCTCAGGCCGCCACCGGAAGTGCGGGCTCCGGGGCGACCGGGAGCGGGATGCCGAAGTCGCGCAGGACGGCACCGGCGGCGCGGCGGGCCGAGTGCAGGGCGCCCTGGACGGTGTTGGTGTCGCGGTGGTCACCGCACACGTACAGCCCGGCCAGGACCCGTACCGGACGCCGCAGGTCGTAGGGCGGGGGCATCGCGGGGACCGCCTCCGGGGTGTGGTGGACGGCCAGCAGCTCCCACTCGCGGGTGGGGGTGTCGTAGAGCCGGGCCAGCCGCGAGGCGACCGTGCGCGGGGGCGGCGGCGGGCCGAGCACCGTGGTGGTGACCAGGCTCCGGTCGGCCGGTGCCCGGGTCGGGTCGACCGCACTCATCACGGCCGTGTGGGTGATGGGCCACTTGGGGTCCCCGTCCACGAGCAGCGAGCCGTCCCGGGACAGGGGTGCGGTGGTGGCGTGGTGCAGGACGGTGACCTCGTGGAAGGCGGGCACGCGCAGGCCGGGCAGCAGCTCGGCGGCGGCGCGGGCCCCGGTGGCGAGGAGGACCGAACGGCAGCGGAAGTCGCCGTGCTCCTCCGTGGTGACCAGGTTGGTCGCCACCGACCTGACCCGGACCCCGGTCCGTACGGTGCCGGGCGGCAGGGCGGCGGCGAGCAGGCCGGGCAGGGTTGCCGCGCCGCCCTCCGGCACGGCGGGGCGACCGCGGGCGAAGGTGCGCAGGGCGAGGTCGGCGACCCGGCTGGAGGTGGTGAGCTCCGGGTCGCGCAGCAGGGTGGCGAGCAGTGGACGGAGCGCCCCGTTGAGGGTGCGCGGGGGCAGCCCGCGGGAGCGCAGGGCGGCGAGGGCGGTGCGTTCGGGACGGGCGAGCAGTTTCTCCTCGGGCAGGGCGGCGAGCCGGCCGAGGGCGGCGCTGATCCGGGCCTGCTCGAGCGAGCCGCTGGCCAGGGCCCGGGCGGGGGTCAGGACCCCGACCCGCAGCTGTTTCCCGTCGGTGTGGACGAGGACTCCCGGAGTGAAGGGACGCAGGGTCAGGGCCTGCAGGCCGGGGGTGCGTTCGAGTTCCGTGTACGCGGTGTTGAGCAACTGGCCGATCCGGTCCAGCCGGAACCCGTCGGTGGACTCGGTTGCCATCCGCCCGCCGGAGTCGTCCGCGGCTTCCAGGACGGTGACCGTGACTCCGGCTGCGATCAGGTGCTGCGCTGCCGCGAGTCCTGAGACTCCGGCTCCTACGATGACGACGTCCGCATGGTGTGCGGCATGGTGTGCGCTGCTGAGCACGTGCCCCTCCCCGAGGTCGGCGCGGCTGTGTGGGGATCCTCCTTCCCCCAACCGGTTAAAGGGGAACCCGAGTTCGGCGGGGTATTGCGGTCAACTCCGGTCGCACAGCGGTCGCATACGGGTCACGAACGGTCGCACGGTGGTCGCACGCGGATCTCAGAGCGCGGCGCGGATCGCCTGCTCGATGCCGGGGTCGCGGAAGACGAAGCCGGACTCCAGCAACCGCGCGGGCCGGACCCGCTGGCTGCCCAGCACGTCCTCGGAGAACTCCCCCAGCACGATGCGCAGGGCCACGGCCGGTACGGGCAGCACCGCGGGCCGGTGCAGCACCCGGGCCATGGCCCGGGTCACCTGGCGGTTGGTCAGCGGCTCGGGCGCGGTGAGGTTGACCGGGCCGGACAGGGCCGGGGTGTCGATGATGTGCCGCAGGGCCGCGATCTCGTCCCGGAGGGAGATGTGCGACCAGTACTGGCGGCCGTTGCCGAGCCGGCCGCCGACACCGGCGCGGAAGAGGGGGAACATCCGCCCCCAGGCCCCGCCCTCGCCGGCGACGACCAGGCCGGTACGGGCGAACGCGGTCCGGATCCCGGCCTCCCGGGCCGGGGCGGCGGCCCCCTCCCACTCCACGCAGACCGAGGGCAGGAACCCCTGCCCGGCGGGGGCGCTCTCGTCCACGGTCCGGTCGCCGGTGTCCCCGTAGTAGCCGATGGCGGAACCGCAGACCAGGACGGCGGGCGGCTCGTCGAGCGCGGCGAGGGCATTCGCGAGCGCGGCGGTGCCGAGCACCCGGCTGTCGCGGATCTCCCTCTTGTACGCGGCCGTCCACCGGTGGTCCCCGACCCCGGCCCCGGCCAGGTGCACGACGGCCCCGCAGCCGGCCAGCCCGGCGGGGTCCACGTACCCGCCCGCGGGATCCCACCGCGCCTCGTCCGCGCCGACGGGCTCCCGCCGCACGAACCGCACCACCTCGTGCCCGTCCGCCCGCAGGGACCGCACGAGTGCACTTCCGATGAGCCCGGTCGCCCCGGTGACAGCAATCCGCATGCCCCCATCCTGCCGGGTCGCTGCGCGGGCTCGGCGGGTTTGGGGGTGCGTCGTTGTCCTTCGCCGGACGCGCGTGCCCTGGCGGGCGTCACCACACGGCGCTCCGCGCCCGCGCCTCAAACGCCGGCGGGGCCGGCTTCTTCATCCC
>NZ_JBSGXU010000283.1:0-7749 GCF_053610205.1 Streptomyces sp. NPDC054932
CACCCTCAGCAACATCGGCTGGGGCTTTCCTCCGGGCTTTCGTTCTGTTCTTCGTTTCCGACTCTATCAGACTCTTTCGTGTCCGACTTCCTCGGTGCTTTCCAGGTCTTCGCTTTCGCGCTTTCCCTTTCCGGCGGTTCCAACCTTACCAGACCATTTCCGTGCCGATTCCGGCTCGGATTTGAATTGGTGGCCGTTGGACGGGCCTTTCCCTTTCGGGCGGATCAGACTTTATCAGGTCTCCCTGGGTCTTGATTCCCACCCGCCCGCATGACCCGTCCGGACACACGTGTGTGCCGGGGTGCCGTGCGAGGTGGAGACGTAAACGTACTGGAGCGGGGCCCCCGGATGCAAATCCGGTTGCCCCGCTCCCGTCGTGTCGCTACGGCGGGGGTCAGACCTCGACGACGACCGGGAGGATCATCGGGCGGCGGCGGTAGCCGTCCGAGACCCACTTGCCCATCGTGCGGCGGATGAGCTGCTGGATCTGGTGCGGCTCGGCCACGCCGTCGGCCGCGGCGCGGGCGATGGCTTCCTCGATCTTCGGGATGACCGAGGCGAAGGCCGAGTCGTCGATGCCGGAACCGCGGGCCTGGATGTTCGGGCCGGTCACGACCTTGCCGGTGCTGCTGTCCACCACGACGTAGACCGAGATGATGCCCTCGTCACCGAGGATCCGGCGGTCCTTGAGCGAGGCCTCCGTGACGTCGCCGACCGAGAGGCCGTCCACGTACACGTAGCCGGCCTGGACCTTGCCGGAGATGCGGGCCTTGCCGTCGATCAGGTCGACGACCACGCCGTCCTCGGCGATGACGATGCGGTCCTTCGGGACGCCCGTCATGGCGCCGAGCTCGGCGTTGGCGCGCAGGTGGCGCCATTCGCCGTGGACCGGCATGAGGTTGCGCGGCTTGCAGATGTTGTAGAAGTACAGCAGCTCGCCGGCCGAGGCGTGGCCGGAGACGTGCACCTTGGCGTTGCCCTTGTGCACGACGTTGGCGCCCCAGCGGGTCAGGCCGTTGATCACGCGGTAGACCGCGTTCTCGTTGCCCGGGATCAGGGACGACGCCAGGATCACGGTGTCGCCGGGGACGATCCGGATCTGGTGGTCGCGGTTCGCCATGCGGGACAGGGCCGCCATCGGCTCGCCCTGGGAGCCCGTGCAGACCAGCACGACCTCGTCGTCCGGCAGGTCGTCGAGGGTCTTGACGTCGACGACGAGACCGGCCGGGACCTTCAGGTAGCCCAGGTCACGGGCGATTCCCATGTTGCGGACCATCGAGCGGCCGACGAAGGCGACCCTGCGGTCGAATTCGTGGGCGGCGTCGAGGATCTGCTGGATGCGGTGCACGTGGCTGGCGAAGGACGCCACGATGATCCGCTTCTGGGCGCTCGCGAAGACCCCGCGGATGGCGTTGGAGATGTCGCGCTCGGGCGGGACGAAGCCCGGGACCTCGGCGTTCGTGGAGTCGGAGAGAAGGAGGTCGATGCCCTCTTCACTCAGACGCGCGAAGGCGTGCAGGTCGGTGAGGCGGTTGTCCAGCGGGAGCTGGTCCATCTTGAAGTCGCCGGTGGCCACGACCATGCCGGCGCCGGTGCGGATGGCCACGGCCAGGGCGTCCGGGATGGAGTGGTTGACCGCGATGAACTCGCAGTCGAACGGGCCGAGGGCCTCGCGCTCGCCCTCCTTCACCTCGAGGGTGTAGGGGCGGATGCGGTGCTCCTGGAGCTTCGCCTCGATGAGGGCCAGCGTCAGCTTGGAGCCGATCAGCGGGATGTCCGCCTTCTCCCGGAGGAGGTAGGGGACGGCACCGATGTGGTCCTCGTGGCCGTGCGTGAGGACGATGCCGTCGATGTCGTCGAGGCGGTCCCGGATGGACGAGAAGTCCGGCAGGATCAGGTCGATGCCCGGCTGCTCCTCCTCGGGGAAGAGGACGCCGCAGTCGACGATCAGCAGACGGCCGTCGTACTCGAAGACGGTCATGTTGCGGCCGATCTCGCCGAGACCACCCAGGGGGGTGACTCTGAGGCCGCCCTTGGGCAGCTTCGGCGGCGGACCGAGTTCCGGATGCGGATGGCTCAAAAGTGTCTCCTCACCACGCACGCCACGTACCCCGGAAGGCACGTGGCGCGCATGTCATTCGTGCACTTGCTGTTGTCTGTTCGTATTCGTTTGTTCGTGCTTATTCAGTTGTGAAGTCTGTTTGTCAGAGCTGTACCCCGCCGGCGGCAAGGTCGATCTTGAGCTGGGCCGTCTCTTCGGCGGTCAGCTCGATCAGCGGGAGCCGCAGCGGGCCCGCGGGCAGGCCCTGCAGGTTCAGTGCGCCCTTGGTGGTCATCACACCCTGGGTGCGGAACATGCCGGTGAAGACCGGGAGCAGCTTCTGGTGGATCTCTGTCGCCTTCTGGACGTCTCCGCCCAGGTGGGCCTCCAGCATGGCGCGCAGCTCGGGGGTGACCACGTGGCCGACCACCGAGACGAATCCGACCGCGCCGACCGACAGGAGCGGCAGGTTCAGCATGTCGTCGCCCGAGTACCAGGCCAGGCCGCTCTGCGCGATGGCCCAGCTGGCGCGGCCGAGGTCTCCCTTGGCGTCCTTGTTGGCAACGATACGGGGGTGCTCGGCCAGCCGGACCAGGGTTTCGGTGTCGATCGGGACACCACTGCGGCCGGGGATGTCGTAGAGCATCACCGGCAGACCGGTGGCGTCGGCGATCGCCGTGAAGTGCCGGAAGAGGCCTTCCTGCGGCGGCTTGCTGTAGTACGGGGTGACGGCGAGCAGGCCGTGGGCGCCGGTGCGCTCGGCCTGGCGGGCCAGCTCGAGGGTGTGGCGGGTGTCGTTGGTACCGATGCCGGCGACCACGTGGGCGCGGTCCCCGACGGCTTCGAGTACGGCTCGTACGAGGTCGTTTTTCTCCGCGTCGGTGGTGGTCGGCGACTCACCGGTGGTGCCGTTGACGATCAGGCCGTCGTTGCCTGCGTCCACCAGGTGGACGGCGAGCTGCTGCGCGCCGTCGAGGTCGAGTGCGCCATCCGCCGTAAACGGCGTGATCATGGCGGTGAGGACCCGCCCGAAGGGGGTCTGCGGAGTCGAGATCGGAGCCATGGGTAACACGCTACTCGCTGCCATGCTCGCGGTGTCCCCTCGGGGGACGTCAACGGGGTGTTGGACGCCGGCACTGCCTGCTCGGGGGTTCAAGCAGTGCCGGGTCCGTTTGATCAGCCTAGATGAACTTTACGAAACGTCGCAATACGGACACTTAGGACTTAACGCCGTACATCAGTACGCCGCGGGTGTACCAGCCCTTACGGGGCAACGCGACCGTTGCCGTTGTAGGCCGCGTACGTCAGCGGCATGAGCCTCGCCCAGTGCTGCTCCATCTTCTCGCCGACCATCTCGATCTCCCGCTGCGGGAAGGACGGGACGGCCGCGAGCTCGTGCTGCGTCCGCAGACCGAGGAAGTGCATCAGCGAGCGCGCGTTGCAGGTGGCGTACATCGAGGAGAAAAGACCGACCGGCAGGACCGAACGGGCCACCTCCCGGGCCACGCCCGCGGCGAGCATCTCGCGGTAGGCCTCGTAGGCCTGCACGTAGGAGTCCTCCATGACGCGACCGGTGAGCTCCTGCTGCGCCTGGGTGCCCTCGACGAAGACGTACTTGCCCGGGCGGCCCTCCTGGACCAGCTTGCGCTCGGCGTCCGGGACGTAGAAGACCGGCTCGAGCTCCCTGTAGCGGCCCGATTCCTCGTTGTACGACCAGCCCACGCGGTGGCGCATGAACTCGCGGAAGACGAAGATCGGGGCACTGATGAAGAAGGTCATCGAGTTGTGCTCGAAGGGGCTGCCGTGGCGGTCGCGCATCAGATAGTTGATGAGGCCCTTGGAGCGCTCCGGGTCCTTCTGCAGCTCCTCCAGGGACTGCTCGCCGGCCGTGGAGACGCGAGCGGCCCACAGCACGTCGGAGTCGGCGGCGGAGTGCTTCACCAGCTCCACCGTCACGTCGCTGCGGAAGCTGGGTTTCAGATCTGAAGCGGCGGTTTCGCTCACCGGGGGTCCTTCCAAACGTGCGTCCTGGGGCGCGCCCACTCTACGGCGCCCCTCGCCGGGCCCATGCCGACGCACGCGGCGCACGGGGTGCACGAGGAGCCGCGCACAGCTGACGCACAGCCATGAATTTTTCCTAATGTCCCGAAATCCGGCACCGTTTGAGCGGCTCGTACGTCCTACCTAGGAGAACGCACACCCATCCACCCCGAGGAGATTCGCTCTGATGTTCCTCCGGCGCGAACCCGTTCCGTTCGCCTTCGTCTCCGAGGCCGACCGTTTCCGAAGCAACGTCACTCCGCCGCCGCGCGAGCGGCTGGGCCGGACCCAGTTGGCCGCCCGTACTCTGGTCGGACTGACCGTGGTTGCGGGGCTCGCCGGCTCACTGCTCTTCGGTATGCCCGCACTGCAGCCGAGCAAGGCACCAGAGAAGTCGCAGCAGTCGGAGGCGTCCCAGGGGCGGTAGCCTCACGGGCACAGCCCAACCGAACGTGCATGTGAGTGAGGTCCAGCCGTGCCCCTGCCCTTCCTGACGGCCGACGGCGTATCCGATGTGGATGACGACGGCGACGGCGACGAGATCCTGGCCCATGCCGACGAGGACCGCTGGCGCCGGCCCTACCGGCCCGGCCCCTGGCGCGTGGGCATCGGAGCACTGCTGCTCCTGCTGTCGGCCTTCATGCTGCTGGCCACGATGATCGTCGCTTTCGCGGGCGGCTGGGGCGGGGCCCTGGTCTGCCTGATCGCCGCCCTCACGGTCGTCGGTTCCGCGGTGCAGACCCTGCGCGTCGGCGTATGGGTGAGCCCCGCCGGGCTGCGGCGGGTCGGGTTCTTCGTCACCCGGACCACCGCGTGGAGCGAGATCGGCGAGCTCCGTACGGTGCAGCAGCCGGTGCGCCTGCTCGGGCTGCCGAGGACCGTGCAGGGGCAGGCGCTGACGATGTCGGGGCAGGGCGGGGCCGAGCCCGCGGCGCTGCTGACCGACCACGACGCCGACTTCCTGTCGCGGACCGAGGCCTTCGACCGGGCCGCCGACACGCTGGGGGCCTGGGCCGACGAGTACCGGCCCGTGGCCGCCTGACCGGCCGCGGACGCCCCCGGAAGCCCGTGCAGGGATCAGACCTGTACGGGCTTCTTCTCGTGCAGGGCGATCGCGCGCTGCATCGCCTTGCGCGCCCGCGGGGTGTCCCGGGCGTCGTGATAGGCGACGGCGAGCCGGAACCAGCTGCGCCAGTCCCCCGGCGCGTCCTCGGTCTCGGCCTTGCGGCGCGCGAAGACCTCGTCGGCGGAGTCCCGCAGGATCCGCCCGTACGTGTCCCGCTCCAGCTCGTCCACGGGCAGTCCGCCCTCGGCCTCCAGCTCGGTCGCGAGGAGGTTGGCCCGCGTGACGAACCGGGTGTTCTGCCAGAGGAACCAGACACCGATGACCGGCAGGATCAGCACGGCCACCCCGAAGGTGACGGTGAGCAGGGTTCCGTGCTGGATCAGCATCAGGCCCCGGCTGCCGACCAGGACGAAGTAGACCACCAGGACGGCGGCCGTGAGGAAGTACGTGATCTTCGCGCGCATCGTGAAATCAGTCCGGTCAGCCCAGGTCGAGGAAGTGTTCCAGGCCGAAGGTGAGGCCCGGGGTCTGCGTCACGCGGCGCACACCGAGCAGGATGCCCGGCATGAAGCTGCTGTGGTGCAGGGAATCGTGACGGATGGTCAGGGTCTCGCCCTCACCGCCGAGGAGCACCTCCTGGTGGGCCAGCAGGCCGCGCAGGCGGACGGCGTGCACCGGAACGCCGTCGACGTCCGCGCCGCGCGCCCCGTCGAGGGCGGTGGCGGTGGCGTCGGGCTGGGCGCCGAGGCCGGCCTCGGCGCGGGCGGCCGCGATGAGCTGCGCCGTACGGGTCGCCGTGCCGGAGGGGGCGTCGACCTTGTTGGGGTGGTGCAGCTCGACGACCTCGACGGACTCGAAGTAGCGCGCGGCCTGGGCGGCGAACTTCATGGTGAGGACGGCGCCGATGGAGAAGTTCGGGGCGATGAGCACACCGGTCTCCGGCGAGCCGGCGAGCCAGGTGTCCAGCTGGGCGAGGCGGTCCTCGGTCCAGCCGGTGGTACCGACCACTCCGTGGATGCCGTGGCGGATGAGGAAGTCCAGGTTCCCCATCACCGATGCCGGGGTGGTCAGCTCGACCGCGACCTGGGCGCCGGCCTCGGCCAGCGTCTCCAGCTTGTCGCCGCGGCCGAGCGCCGCCACCAGTTCCATGTCCTCGGCGGCCTCGACCGCCTTGACGGCCTCGGCGCCGATCCGGCCCTGGGCCCCGAGGACTGCCACGCGCAGCTTGCTCATATCGCTTCCTTACTTGCCGTACGGAACTAGGCGACCGCTTCGTCGAGACGGGCGGCCTGCTTCTCCTTCAGCGGGCCGATCACCGCGAGCGAGGGCCGCTGTGCCAGTACATCCTGTGCGACCGAGCGGACGTCGTCCGGGGTCACGGCGGCGATCCGGGCCAGCATGTCGTCGACCGACATCTGGTCGCCCCAGCACAGCTCGCTCTTGCCGATGCGGTTCATGATCGCGCCGGTGTCCTCCAGACCGAGGACGGTGGATCCGGAGAGCTGGCCGATGGCCCGCTTGATCTCCTCGTCGGCCAGACCGACGGTCGCGACCTTGTCGAGCTCGTCGCGGCAGATCCGGAGCACGTCGTGCACCTGGTTGGGGCGGCAGCCCGCGTACACGCCGAAGAGACCGGTGTCGGCGAAGCCCGAGGTGTACGAGTACACGCTGTAAGCCAGGCCGCGCTTCTCCCGGACCTCCTGGAAGAGGCGCGAGGACATCCCGCCGCCGAGGGCGGTGTTCAGTACGCCCAGCGCCCAGCGGCGCTCGTCCGTACGGGCGAGGCCCGGCATGCCGAGGACCACGTGGGCCTGCTCGGTCCTGCGGTTCACCAGGTCGACGCGGCCGGCGGTGCGGATGCGCTTCGTCCCGGTGCGCGGGCCGATCGGCTCGGCGTCGGTGCGGGTCAGCGCGCCGGCCTTCTCGAAGGCGGCGCGGACCTGGCGTACGACCTTGTTGTGGTCGACGTTGCCGGCGGCGGCCACGACCAGGTGGGTCGGGTCGTAGTGCTTCTTGTAGAAGCGGCGGATCCGGTCGGCGCCGAGCGCGTTGATCGTGTCGACGGTGCCGAGGACCGGACGCCCCAGGGGGGTGTCCCCGTACATGGTCTGCGCGAACAGGTCGTGCACCATGTCGCCCGGGTCGTCCTCGGTCATGGCGATCTCTTCGAGGATGACACCGCGCTCGGCGTCGACGTCCTCCTCGCGGATCAGCGAACCGGTGAGCATGTCGCAGACCACGTCGATGGCCAGCGGCAGGTCGGTGTCGAGCACCCGGGCGTAGTAGCAGGTGTACTCCTTCGCCGTGAAGGCGTTCATCTCGCCGCCGACCGCGTCGATCGCGGAGGAGATGTCGAGGGCCGTGCGCTTGTGCGTGCCCTTGAAGAGGAGGTGCTCCAGGTAGTGCGTGGCGCCGTTCAGCGTGGGCGTCTCGTCACGGGAGCCGACGTGCGCCCAGATGCCGAAGGTGGCGGAGCGGACGGAGGGCAGCGTCTCGGTGACGATGCGCAGTCCGCCGGGCAGGACCGTGCGCCGGACGGTGCCGATGCCGTTGCTGCCCTTGAGGAGGGTTTGGGTACGGGCGACGGCCCGCCCCTCCGAAG
>NZ_JBSGXU010000284.1:0-7654 GCF_053610205.1 Streptomyces sp. NPDC054932
GGGTCGGGGGCCCGGCCGACGGCCGGGGGTCACCCCGCGGGGGTGTGCGTACGGCCCGTGCCCGTGCCCGGGCCGGCGCCCGGGCCGGCGGCCCAGGCTTCGGCGAGGCGGCCGTCGCCGAGGGCCGGGCCCTGCTCGCGCAGGGACTGGCCGACCGCCTTGACGACCTCGCGCCCGCCGGCGCCGTTGGTCAGGACGACGAAGCCGGTGCCGTCCGAGATCCGGCCGAGCAGCATGTTGCGGTAGCCGTGCGGCTCGCCGCCGTGTCCGCCCTCGAGGTCGGGGGCGATGCCGTCGACCACCGCGCCGAGGCCGTAGAAGCTGTCCTCGCCGGGCGTCAGCATCTGGGCCGCGAGCTCCTGGGAGATCAGCGCGAAGGGCTCTCCCCGGTAGGAACGGCGGAGCTCGCCGACGACCTTGGCGAGGTCGGTGGCCGTGGACCACAGGCCCGAGGCCGCGACCTGCGGCCGCACCCGCCAGCCGCCGTCCACGACGCGGCCCTGCGCGTCGTGTCCGACCGCGGCGGCCCGGCCGGCGCTCTGCGGGAAGTCCTGCTCGAAGCTGCTGGAGGCCATCCGCAGGGGCTCGAAGACCAGGCCGCGCATCAGCTCGGGGAAGGGCTTGCCGGTCACGTCCTCCAGCAGCTGCTGGATCACCATGTAGTTCGTGTTCGCGAGCTCGAAGGCGGCTCCGGCGGCCCGCTCGGAGTGGACGGGGGCGTTGTCCACCGCGTCCGAGCCGGTCAGCAGGTCCAGCACCGTCGGCATGGCCCGGCCGGGACCGTAGCCGTCGTTCGCCACGAGAGTCAACCCGGAGCGGTGCGACAGGAGTTGACGGAGCGTCACGATCGCGGGGGTGCCTTCGGGCGTGGTGATCCGCCAGGAGGTGAGGCGCGTGTTCACGTCCTCGTCCAGGGCCAGGACACCCTGGTCGACCAGGCGCAGCACGCCGAGGGCGGTGACGTGCTTGCTGATCGAGCCGGTCTGGAAGAGCGTCTGAGGGGTCACCGGCTGCGCCCCGTCCGCGCTGAGCACGCCGTACGCGGACACGCTCGCCGGCTCGCCGTCCCGCAGCAGCACGACCACCGCGCCCGGCACCTTGTGCTCGGTCATCGAGGGCAGCACGGCCGGAGCGGGGGCCGCCGGGGCCGCCGCCACGGGCGCCTTCGCCGTCGCCCGTACCGCCGTGCTGTGCGCGTCGACGGCCGCGGCCAGTTCACCCAGGGTGCCGGTCTGGTAGAGCATCTGGAGCGAGATCGGCAGCCTCTTCTTACGGGCCGCCGCCATCACCTTGATGATCAGCATCGAGTGGCCGCCCAGCGCGAAGAAGTTGTCCCCGGTGCCGATCCGCTCGATGCCCAGCAGCTCGGACCAGATCCCGGCGAGGATCTTCCCGGTCTCGGTGACGGGCTCGCTGACCGCCCGTTCCCCGGTTCCCGCCGAGGCGTCGGGGGCGGGCAGCGCCTTGCGGTCCACCTTGCCGTTCGGGTTCAGCGGCAGGTCGGCCAGGTGCGTGAACACCGCCGGGACCATGTGCGCCGGCAGGGTGTCGGTGCAGTGCTCCGCCAGGCCCGTCGCGGGCAGGCCGCCGTCACCGGTGTAGTAGGCGATCAGCCGCGGGCTGCCGGGGGTGGGCTCGTCGACGGTCACGTACGCGGCCGAGACCTCCGGGTGCCCGGTCAGGACGGTCTGGATCTCGCCCAGCTCCACCCGGTGGCCGCGGATCTTGACCTGGTCGTCGGTGCGGCCGAGGAACTCCACCGCCCCGTCGGGCAGGCGCCGTACGAGGTCGCCCGTCCGGTACAGCCGGCTGCCCGCCGGGCCGTACGGGTTGGGCACGAACCGCTCGGCCGTCAGGTCCGGACGGCCGCTGTAGCCGCGCGCCAGCCCCGTGCCCGCCACGTACAGCTCGCCGGTGACCCCGGTCGGCACCTTCTGCAGGAGCCCGTCCAGGACGTGCATGGCCATGTTCGGCAGGGGGGAGCCGATCGGCACGATCCCGCCGTCCGTCTCCTGCGGCACCGGGTGGATGCTCGTACCGACCGAGGCCTCCGTGGGCCCGTACTCGTTCACCAGGCGGGTCCCCGGCGACAGCGTGCGCCAGCCCGCGACCGTCGCGTCCGACAGCGGCTCGCCCGCGACCACGATCAGCGGTGTCAGATCCGCGGCCTGCTCCGGGGTCAACTGCTGGGTGAGGATGTCGAGGTGGGAGGGGGTGAGCTTGACGAAGCTGTACGGAGCCCCGTCCGCGAGCCGCTTGCCCAGATCGGCGATCGAGGTGTCGGCCGGCAGCAGCGTCAGCGGCTGGCCGGTCACGAGCGGCGCCCAGATGTTGGGCACGGGCAGGTCGTAGGCGTGCGAGGAGAGCAGCGGGGCACCGCTCGTGCCGGCCCCGGCCAGGTGGGACGCGGCCCACTGGAGGTGATTGGCCAGGCCCCGGTGAGGGACCTCCACGCCCTTGGGCCGGCCGGTGGAGCCGGAGGTGAAGATGATGTAGGCCAGGGTGTCGGGGTCGTCCCGGCGCGCCGGGGCGGTCCGCGGGCAGTCCGCCAGCAGGGCGTCGTCCGGCATCCGGTCCAGCAGCAGGGAGGCGGCCGCGCTGTCCATCATCTGGGCCACGCGCTGCGCCGGGTACCCGGTGTCGACGGGGATGTAGGCCGCTCCGGCCTTCCACACCGCGAGCAGGGCCACGATCAGGTCCGGGCCGCGCTCCAGCCGTACGGCCACCCGGGATTCGGCGGTGATGCCGCGCGAACGCAGGTGGTGCGCGAGCCGGTTGGCGCGGGCGTCGAGCTCCCCGTACGAGAGCGAGGGGCCGTCGTGGCGCAGCGCCACGGCCTCGGGGGTCTCGGCGGCACGCGCCTCGAACCACTGCGGGACCGTACCCGGGACGAGGTCCGTCGCGGTGGCGTTCCACTCCGGGACCTGCGGCAGGTACACGCCCTGCGCGTCGCCCTCCGGGTCGGCGGCCATGGCCTCCAGCACCAGGCGGAACATGACCGCGATCCTGTCGAGGTTCTCCTGGCTCAGCTGACGGCTGTTGGCGTTGAGGCCGACGATCCCGCCGACGCCCGACACGCGCAGCCCGAATTCGAGGGCTCCCTCACCGACGGTGGCGTCCGTGTCGATGCGGTCCGTGTCGATCTGGTGGAAGTCCTGGTAGGTGAACATCACGTCGATCAGCCGGCGGCCGTCGTTCAGCTCGCGCTGGATCTCCGGCATCGGGAAGCTGCGGTGCTCCCACAGCTCCACCTCCCGGGCGTGGGTGCGCTCGACCAGCTCGCGCCAGGTCCGCGCGGTGCGGTCGTGGACGAAGGGCAGCGTGTTGAGGTGCATTCCGAAGACCCGGTCGGCACCGCGCGCCTCGGGCCGGGCGTTCGTCACCAGGCCGGTGAAGAAGGACGCCTCGTCGGTGAGCTGGCTCATCACCTTCAGGTGGGCGGCGTGCAGCACGCCCTTGAGGGTGGAGCCGGAGCGGGTGGCCAGGGCGCGAAGCGAAGGCTCGAGGTCGCCGTAGGGGACGGTGCCGTAGGAGCCGGTCCGCTCGGACCCGGACGGGTCGCCCCAGCCGGCGGGCAGTTCGAACTTGGCGCTGCCGCCGACCGCCGCGGCCCAGTACGCACGGTCCCCGGCGGAGGCGAGGGAGGCCAGCTCGGCGGCGACGAAGTCCGCGAAGCGGGTGGCCGGGCGGTCGTACGGGGTGGGAACGGCGCCGGTGCGCAGCTCGCGGTAGAGGTCGAGGACCTCCATGACCAGCGAGAAGGTGCTCCAGCCCTCCATCACCACATGGCACTCGGTGAAGGCGAGCCACCAGGCCCCGTCGCCCTCGTTGTGCGCGGCGATCCGCATCAGCGGCGCCTGCTCCACGTCGAAGAGCCGGGCCCGCTCCTCGGCGGTGAACTCGCGCACCGCCTGCTCGACGCCCTCGCGGCCCAGGCCCCGCAGGTCCCGTACCTCCAGCGGCATGTCCACTTCGGTGTGCACGAGCTGCATGGGCACCGAGTAGGTGGTGAGGTCCACGGAGGTGCGCAGGGCGTCGTGCCGGGCGACGATCTGCCGGGAGGCCTCGGCGAGCAGGTCGGCGTCGAGCGGGAGCTCGTCGCGGATCCGCATGGAGAAGACGTTGTGGTACTGGTTGCGGCCGCCGCCGGCCTGCATCTCGACGAGCATGCCGAGCTGCGCCTGCGACAGCGGGTAGGCGTCGTCGAGGCCGGTGGGGAGCTTCGCGCGGTCGTCGTCGGAGATCAGGGCGTACGGGGCGACGGCCGCGGTGGCTTCGACGGTGTCGCGGCCGGTGACCAGCTCGGCGAGGCGGACCACCGTACGGTGCTCCAGCACGTCGCGGACCGAGAGGTCGAAGCCGTCCTCGCGCAGGGCGCCGACCAGGGACAGCGCCCGGATGGAGTCGCCGCCGAGGTCGTAGAAGCTGTCGTGGATGCCGATCCGGTCGTGGCCGAGGACGTTCTGCCAGACGTCGGTGATGCGCTGCTCGGTGGTGGTGCGGGGGGCGGTGTAGGCGGCCGTGCTGCCGAGGGCGTCCTGGCCGGGTGCGGGGAGGGCGCGCTTGTCGAGCTTGCCGTTCGTGGTGAGCGGGAGCTGCTCCAGGATGACGAAGGCGGCGGGGACCATGTACTCCGGAAGCTCGGCGGTGAGCGGGGCGCGCAGGTCGGCGGGGGTGGGGGTGTTTTCGCCCTGGGTGGTGAGGTAGGCGACGAGGCGCTTGTCGCCGGGCTGGTCCTCGCGGACGATGACGACGGCGTCGCGGATCTGGGGCTGTGCGGCGAGTGCGGCTTCGATCTCGCCGAGTTCGATGCGGAAGCCGCGGATCTTGACCTGGTCGTCGATGCGGCCGAGGAACTCCAGGCTGCCGTCGGCCAGTCGGCGGGCGAGGTCGCCGCTCTTGTAGAGGCGTGAGCCGGCGGGGCCGTACGGGTCGGGGACGAAGCGTTCGGCGGTCAGGTCGGGGCGGCCGAGGTAGCCACGGGCCACGCCCGGGCCGCCGACGTGGATCTCACCGGTGACACCGACCGGCACCAACTCACCCGTCTCACCCAGGAGATGGACCTGCAGGTCGCTGAGCGGACGGCCGATCGGGTTGCCCGCCTGCGGGTCCAGGTCCCGCTTGGTGAGGCGGTGGTAGGTGGTGTGGACGGTGGTCTCGGTGATTCCGTACATGTTGATCAGCGCGGTGCGGCGGAGACCGATCCGGTCCACCCACGGCTTGAGCTCGGCGACGTCGAGCTTCTCGCCGGCGAAGACCACGGCGCGCAGGGACAGCTGCTTGATCCGGCGGTCGCCGTCGCGGGCGGCTCCGACGAGGGAACGGAAGGCCGTCGGCGTCTGGTTGAGGACCGTGACCTCCTCGTCCACGAGGAGGTCGAGGAACTCCTCGGGCGAGCGGGTGACGGCGAAGGGGACCACGATCAGGCGGCCGCCGTGGAGCAGGGCGCCCCACATCTCCCACACGGAGACGTCGAAGGCATAGGAGTGGAAGAGGGGCCAGACGTCGGTCTCGTCGAAGCCGTAGTGGCGCTGCGCGGTCCCGAGGAGTCGTACGACGTTGGCGTGGGTGAGGGCGACGCCCTTGGGGCGGCCGGTGGAGCCGGAGGTGTAGATCGTGTAGATCAGGTTCTCGGGCGAGCCTGTGACCTGCGGGTTCGTGTCGTTCTGGGCGGTGATCAGGTCGGCGTGGTCGTCGAGGAGCAGCAGCTCGCCCTCGTAGCGGCCGTCGAGGATCGGAGCCTGCGCGGACGTGGTGACGACGATGGGTGCGGCGGCGTCCTGGACGATGTAGGCGAGCCGGTCGGCCGGGTTCGCCGGGTCCAGCGGGAGGTAGCCGGCGCCGGACTTCAGGATGCCCAGCAGGGCGGGAATCAGGTCGAGGGAGCGTTCCAGGCACAGGCCGACCAGGGTCTCCGGGCCGGCGCCCTTGGCGCGCAGGACGTGCGCGATCCGGTTCGCCCGGGCGTTCAGCTCCGCGTACGTCAGCTCCTCGCCCTCGAAGGAGAGCGCGACACCGTTCGGCGTCCGCGCCACCTGCTCCTCGAACACCTCGTGCACTCGGCCCGCCACGCTTGTCTCCTGTTCAGGGGTGGAGTGCCCGAACAACCGCTCGCGCTCTCCTTCCGGCAAATAGGTGGCGGTCGCGTCCCCGGTGGGACCCGCCTCGGCCATGGCCTCCAGCACCGTCCGGTACATGGCGGCCAGCCGCTCGGCGCCCGGCCCGCTCAGCGTCTGCGAGTCGGCGGCCAGGATGATCTGTCCTGCGTTGGCGTGAACGGACAGCGCGAACTCGGTCGGCGAGTCGATGACCTTCACGCCCGTGTCGACGACCCCGGAGTCCACCTGGTGGAAGTCGACGTAGTTGAAGAGCACGTCCACGATCCGGCCGCCCGCGCCGATCGAGCGCTGGATCGCGGCCAGCGGGAAGCGCCGGTGCGACCACATGTCGAGCTCTCGCTCGAAGACCTGGTGCACCAGTCCGCCCCACGTGCCCGCGGTGCCCTCGTAGGGGAAGGGCAGGGTGTTGAGGTGCATGCCGTAGACGCGGTCGGCGCCCTCGGCCTCAGGGCGGGCGTGCGAGACCAGGCCGGTGTAGAAGGTGCGCTCGCCGGTGAGCTGGCTGAGCACCTTCAGGTGGGCGGCGTGCAGCACGCTCTTGAGGGAACCGCCCGACTCCGTGGACAGGGCGCGCAGCTCGGGTTCCAGGTCGTGGAAGTCGACCCGGCTGCTGGTCGGACCGCCCGGCTTGCCCGGGGCCTCGCCCCAGCCGGCGGGCAGGGAGAACTTGGAGCGGTCCTGGACGAGACCGTTCCAGTAGGCGCGGTCCTCGTCGGACGCCAGCGCCTGGAGCTCGCCCGCGATGAAGTCGGCGAAGCGGACGGCGGGCGCCCGGTACGGGGTGGGCTCCTCGCCGGACCGTAGTTCGCGGTAGAGGGCGAGGATCTCCATCACCAGGGAGGCGTGCGACCAGCCCTCCAGGACGATGTGCGAGAGGGTCAGGCCCAGCCACCAGACCTCGTCGCTCTCGACCAGGCCGGACACCCGCAGCAGCGGGGCGGTGGCCAGGTCGAAGAGCGCGGCGCGCTCGTCGGCGATGAACTCCTTGATCTGTGCTTCGAGTGCGTCCGCGCCGGGACCGGGAAGCGACCGGGTGCGGACGGGGAGCTCGACCCGGTCGTGGACCAGCTGCATCGGTACGGAGTACGCGGTGGGGTGGACCGAGGTGCGGAGCACGTCGTGGCGGGCGGCGACGAGGTCGACCGCCTGCCGGAGGGTCTCGGCGCAGAACGGACGGCCGTCCAGGACCCGGTGCGCGGTCACGGTGTGGTAGTTGCCGGTGCCCTCGTCCGCGAGGAGTTCCACGGCCATGCCGGCCTGGGTCTGGGACAGCGGGTAGGCGTCGGTGAGGCCTTCGGGCAGCCTGGCCCGGTCGCGGGCGGATATGAGGGCGAACGGTTCCACGGTCGTTTCCACCTTTGAGTGCATCTCTCGGCCGGTCACCGCCGTGGCGAGTCCGGCGACCGTTCTCTGCTCGAAGAGTTCGCGCATCGCGAGGTTGTATCCGGCGGCGCGCAGGGCGCCGACGAGGGTGACGGCGCGGATGGAGTCGCCGCCGAGGTCGAAGAAGCTGTCCTCGACGCCGATCCGGTCGT
>NZ_JBSGXU010000285.1:0-7647 GCF_053610205.1 Streptomyces sp. NPDC054932
GCAGTGCCCCGCCCCGCCCCCATCGCGCCCGTGCGGCAAGGAAGGAAACCGCTGTGAGCGAGGACGACGTCCTCCTCGGCATGGCCCTCGTCGTGGCCCTGGCCGCCGCCTGCCAGATCCTCGCCGGCAAGCTGCGCGTCCCCTCGCTGATCCTGCTGCTGCCGGTCGGGTTCGCCGCAGGCGCCCTGACCGACATCGTCCACCCGGACCAGCTGATCGGGGACGACTTCTCGGCGCTGGTGTCCCTGTCCGTGGCGGTGATCCTCTACGACGCGGGGCTCGGCCTCGACCTGCGCAACCTCACCGGCCACACCCGCGCGATCGTGGGCCGGCTGCTGCTCTTCGGCGTGCTCTTCACCTTCCTGGCCGTCTGCGCCGTCGGCCCTGCCCTGTTCGGCATGTCGCTCAGGGTGGCCGCGATGGTGGGCATGATCCTCGTCGTGTCGGGGCCCACGGTCGTGGGGCCCCTGCTGCAGTACGTACGGCCGACGGACAAGGTGCGGCGTCTGCTGATCTGGGAGGGGACGCTGACCGACCCGATCGGTGCGATCCTCGGCGCACTCGTCTTCCACGCCATCGACACGACGCACCGGATCGACATCGGCCGCGGGTACCAGATCGGCCAGTTCCTCATCAGCCTGGTGGTCGGCCTCGTCGGCGGGGCCGTGGGGATCGCGCTGCTGTGGCTGACCCTGCGCGTGCTCCGGCTCGGCGAGACGCTCGGAACCCTGGCCCAACTGGCCACGGTGATCGCCGTGTCGGCAGGGTGCGACATCGTCCGCGACGACACCGGACTCATCGCCGCGATCGTCACCGGTATGGCCGCGGCCAACATCCGGGGCTTCGACATGCCCGCGCGTCGGCCCTTCTTCGAGACGCTGGTCCAGCTGATCATCGGACTGCTGTTCATCTCCATCTCGGCCAGCGTCACCCCGGCCTCGCTGACCCCCGTGCTCCTTCCCACGCTCGCCCTCGTCGCGCTCCTGGTCCTCGTGGTGCGGCCGCTCGTGGCCTTCGCCGCCACCATGGGCAAGGACATGACCATGGGGGAACGGGCCTTCGCGGGATGGATGGCCCCGCGCGGGATCGTCGCGGCCTCCACCGCGGCGGCCTTCGCCGCGAGCCTCGTCGAGCTGGGCCTGCGCGGCGCCTCCAAGATCCTGCCCATCACCTTTCTGGTGATCGTCTCCACGGTCGTGCTGTACGCCCTGACGGCCGGCCCCGTCGCCCGGCGGCTCGGCGTCGCCCGGCCGAACCTCACCCGGCCGCTGCTCGTGGGCGGGGCTCCGTGGGCGATCGCGCTGGGCATGGCCCTGCGGTCGGCGGGGCTCGACGTACAGATGTGGGCGGGCCTGAACGAGGAACGCGAACGGATCAAGGACGCCGGAATCAAACTGGCCAGAGGAGACCTGCTGGCGACGGCCACCAACCCCCGGGCACGACTGGAGGGGGTCAACGCCGTCTTCCTGCTCACCGATGACGACGACTTCAACGCGCTGGCCTCGGTCGTGGTCGAGGACAACGTCGAGGGCCCGGTCTACCGGGTGGGACCGCCCCACGAGAGCCACGGTGTCGTCGCGCCCTACACGGGCGGCGCCGTCCTGTTCGGCGGTTCGCTCGTCAGGCACGTCCTGGCGTCACGCTACGAACAGGGCGCCCGGTTCCTGGTCCGGCCCGCCGCCGATCCGGTCCCTCCGGACCACGAGGCGCTGTTCGTCGTCAGCGCCGACGGTCGGCTGGACCCCTTCGACAACACGCGGGCCGCCACCGCGCAGCCGGGCGACCGGCTCATCCTGCTCGGCCCCGCACCGCCCGCCTGACAGCCGGCTCCGGGGCCGCGTCCCTGATCCGGCACGCCTACGCACGGCGCGGGTTCGTCGGCCCGAAGCAGGAACAGGGGCGCCTGCTCGGGCGGCGGGGGACCCGCTGAGCGCAGGAATGCCCGGGCCGCCCTCCCCCGGTGCCCGCGGGTTTACGGCGCGCGGTTCAGGGTCTCGTCGAGCGTGATGGCCGCATCGATCAGCGCGAGATGGGTGAAGGCCTGCGGAAAGTTGCCGAGCTGGCGGCCCGTCAGGGCGATCTCCTCGGAGAACAGGCCCAGGTGGTTGGCGTACGTCATCATCTTCTCGAGCACGAGCCTGGCCTGATCGGTCCGCCCGGCCCGCGCCAGGGCGTCGACGTACATGAAGGTGCACAGGGAGAAGGTTCCCTCGGACCCTCGCAGGCCGTCGGGCGATGCCTCGGGGTTGTAGCGGTAGACGAGGCTGTCGGTGACCAGCTCGCGGTCCATCGCGTCCAGGGTGGACGTCCACATCGGGTCGTCGGGCGTGATGAAGCCCACCGTCGGCATCCGCAGCAGCGCGGAGTCGAGCACGTCGCTGCCGTAGTGCTGGACGAACGCCCTGCGGGCCGGGTCCCAGCCCTTCGCGAGGACCTGCTCGTAGATGTTGTCCCGCTCGGCGGCCCAGCGGCCGCTCTCGGCCGGTCGGCCGTGGGCGACGGCCAGCCGCAGCGCGCGGTCGAAGGCGACCCAGGACATCACCCGGCCGTAGGTGAAGTGCTTGCGCCCGCCGCGGGTCTCCCACAGCCCCTCGCCGGCCTGGTCCCAGTGGTCCACGAGCCAGTCGAGCAGGGTGCGCAGCGACGTCCAGCCGTGGATGTCGAGGTGGATGCCGTGCTGGTGGGCGAAGGAGATGCTGTCGAGGGCCTCGCCGTAGATGTCCAGCTGCAGCTGCGTCGCCGCGCCGTTGCCGATGCGCACGGGGGCGGATCCCTGGTACCCCTCCCAGTGGTCCAGCGTCTCCTCGTAGAGATCGGAGGAGCCGTCCACCCGGTACATGATGTTCAGGGGTCCCGTGTCCGTGTCGCCGCCCGCCTTCTCCTTCACCCGGTCGCCCAGCCAGCCGATGAACGCCCTCGCCTCATCGGTGAATCCGAGCCCGAGCAGGGCGTAGACGGAGAAGGAGGCGTCACGGATCCAGGTGAAGCGGTAGTCCCAGTTGCGCTCGCCGCCCAGTTGCTCGGGCAGGCCCGCCGTGGGGGCCGCCACCAGGGCGCCGCTGGGTGCGTACGTCATCAGTTTCAGCGTCACGGCGGAGCGCTCCACCGTCTCGCGCCACCGGCCGGTGTACCGGGACTGGCGCAGCCACGACCTCCAGTACTGCCGGGTGTCGTCGAAGAGCTCCTGGAACTCGGCGACGCGTATCTCGCGCGGCGGCCCGGCCGCGGCCGATTCCATGACCAGTCCCCGCTGCTGTCCGGCTTCGAGCACGAGCGAGACGCGCAGGTCGTTCTCGCCGGTGAGGGTGTGCACCACCCGTTCGTCCTGCGGCTCCCGCACCACGCTGAGGGTGAGTTCCAGGTCGTCGGAGGCGAACACCGCGCCGTTCTCGGTGACGTGCAGCGTGTGCGGCTTGCGGCCGTAGTCGAACCGCGGGGCGATGTCGATCCGGAAGGTCATGCTGCCGCGTACGCAGCGCAGCATGCGGACCAGGCGATGGCGGTCGGTGGCCGTCGCCCCGGTCACGGGCATGAAGTCGACGACCTCACCGGCACCGGTCTCGGTCATGAACCGCGTCACGAGGATCGCGGTATCGGGCAGGTACAACTGCTTGGTGGTGTACGTCGTTTCGGCCGGCCTGACCGTGAAGTGCCCGCCCTTCTCCCAGTCGAGGAGTGCGCCGAACACACTGGGCGAGTCGAAGCGCGGGCAGCAGAACCAGTCGATCGTTCCGTCCGTGGTCACCAGTGCCGCGGTCTGCAGGTCACCGATCAGGCCATGGTTCTCGATCAGCGGGTAGTCAGCCATGGGAGAGCCCTTTCCGACGCCACCCAGTCAGCTTAAGCAGGGATTTCCGGGCGAGCCTCCCGAGCGGGCCGCCCCTGCGTCCGCCCGGATCCGGCTCTACGATGGGAACGCACGACCCGGCACGAACCAGCACGAACCAGCGCGAACCGGCTGTTCGGGCCGCATCGCACCGCCGAATCCGGAGGCCGCCCGTGCCGTCGCCCCTCGCGCCGGACCTTGAGACCCGCCGACGATGATGTCCTGGGCGGCGCGCTTCCGACTGCGGCAGTACGCGAAGGCGAGCCTGTGGATCGTCCCCCTGTTCGGACTCCTGCTGGGGGCGGCGCTCGCCTTCTGGGCCGCCGGCGCGGACGGAGCGGGCTGGCTGCCGGACACCTGGCACTACTCGGCCTCCACGGCGAGCACCGTGCTCAGCTCGGTCGTCGGGTCCATGGTCGCGCTGCTGGGCTTCGTCGTGACCATCGGCGTACTCGTCGTCCAGCAGGCCACGGGAACGCTGTCGCCGCGCTACATGCGTCTGTGGTACCGCGACCGGCTGCAGAAGGTCGTGCTGGCCACGTTCACCGGAACGTTCGCCTACTCCTACTCCCTCCTGCGCGGCATCGAGTCGGACTCCGTCCCCGACCTCGGGGTGACCCTGTCCGGCCTGGCCGTGTCGGTCAGCCTCGTGCTGCTGCTCATCTACCTCAACCGGTTCACCCACAACCTCCGACCCGTGGCCATCGCCGACCTGGTGGGGCGACTGGGCGAGAAGGTGCTCGTGCAGGGCACCGAACACATCGACCGCCATGCGGCACGCGACGGGGCCTCCCCCGCGCCGGCCGGACCGGTGACCCTCATCCGGTCCGAACGGGGCGGCGTCATCCAGGCGTTCGACGCGGCGGGACTGATCGCCGCGGCCGTCCGCCACGAATGCGTCCTCGTACTGGCCCATCAGATCGGCGACTTCGTACCGCCCGGCTCCACGCTCGTCGAGGCCCACGGCTCCGGGCCGTCGCCCGATCCGCGGCGGGTGACCGGACTCGTCGCCCTCGGAACCGAGCGCACCATCGAGCAGGATCCCGCCTTCGCGCTGCGCATCCTCGTCGACATCGCCATCCGGGCCCTGTCCCCCGCCGTGAACGACCCCACGACCGCCGTCCAGGTGCTCAACCACATCGACACGTTCCTGCACACGGTCGGCGGGGCCCGGCTCCGCCACCGGTACGTGCTCGCCGACGAGCGGGGCGTACCGCGGCTGGTGCTGCCGGGGCGCAGCTGGGAGGACTACCTCCAGCTCGGCATCAGCGAGATCCGCGACTACGGGGCCACCTCCCTCCAGGTGTGCAGGCGGCTGCGCGCGCTGCTGGAGGACCTGCTGGAGTCCCAGCCGGCCGGGCGCCTGCCGGCCGTGCGCGCGGAGCTCGCCCTGCTGGACCAGTCCGTCCGGCGGACGTTCGCCGACGCCGCCCGGCTCTCCAGTGCGCTGACCGCCGACCGGCAGGGCATCGGCGGTGGGCGGCGCACCCGCGGCGCACCCTCCCGATGAGCCGTTCGTCCGCCCGCCGCCTCGCCGAACGGACCCGGCCGCAGGGTCCCGCTCGCCCGTCCCACGGAACCCCTGTACGAGGCGGCCCACGGGGGCGCGCCCCCGTGCGCCCCCGCGTGCGCGGATGCGCTACGGGTTGCGCCAGTGGGCTGACGTGCGGCTCCTGAAGTGCCACGATGATTCGTGCTTCAACAGTGTGTTGGTCCGGGACGCCGTGAGAGCGGCGCCGGCTACGGCCCGGAGACAGCCCTACCCCACGAAAGGGCGGACACCCCCATGCGCGTCACACCCCTCGTATCGTCCTTAGGCAGCGACCAGGACCCGGCCCCGGACGATCCGGTACGGCTCTACTACAGCCGCAAGACACAGGAGATCCTCCAGAAGTACGGCCCGGGCCCGCGCGTTCACTTCCACGTGGGGATGTACCCGGACGGCCCACCGGACACCACCGTCCCCCAGGGCACGCTCAAGCAGCGCCTGCTCGACGGGCAGGAGCGGATAGTCGAGCACGCGGCCCGGTCCTGGGGCGCGTACGAGGCGCCTCCCCGCCGGCTGCTGGACATCGGCTGCGGCCTGGGCGGCACGTCGCTGTACTGGGCCCAGGAGCACGGGGCGGAGGTCACCGGCCTGACCGTCGCGGCGGAACACGTCCCGATCGTGCGGCACTTCGCCCGCCGCGCGGGGGTGGAGGAACGCGTGGAGCCCGTGCTGGCGGATGTGCACGACCTGGACGAGACCCGTGCGTACGACGCCGTCTACGCGAACGAGAGCAGCGGCTACACCGACCGGAACCGCCTCTTCGAGGTCGTCGCCAAGGCGCTGAAGCCCGGCGGATGGTTCGGGATCCAGGAACACTTCGCGGGCAGCTCCGAGGGGCGCGAGTTCATCGACGGCTACTACAGAACGCACCTGGGACGGCGCGGGGAGTACCTCGCCGCGGCCGAGGCGGCCGGCTTCGAGCTGGTGCAGGACGAGGACGTGACGGACGAGGTCACGGAGTTCTGGGTGCAGTCCATGGCATGGAACACCGCCGAACTCGACCGGCTCCGGGCGGACTCCGGCGCCGAGCCCGGCGCGTGGACCGGCGAACGCCTCGAACAGTCGACGCTCGCGCACAGCCGGTTCTTCCGGCTCTGGCGCGATCACGCGGTGCAGACGCGGCTGCTCCGCTTCCGTATCGGTGGCGGCCGATGACCGGGGCGCCCCGCCCGCGGCCCTCGCTCCTCGGCAGGCGCCTGCCGCCCTTCTACTGCCCCCTGGAACGCGACCTCGTCCATCCCGAGGCGAAGCGCGTGGCGGACCGGGCGGTGGAGTGGCTGGACGCCTTCGGGGTGTACCCCGATCCGGTCGAGCGCGCCTGGGGTCTGGCCACCCACAGCGCCGACTTCTCCTGCCGCATCATCCCCGGCGGGAACGTGGAGGCGCTCGTGCTGTTCAGCGAGTGGAACTACTGGGCCAACGCCGTCGACGACTGGCAGGATTCCGGCTCCGAGGAGGTGGGGACGGCCGCCGTCGTCGAACACGGCGCGCGTCTGCTGCGGACCATCGAGGATCCCGGGGCATCGGTGCTGCCGGACGGGCCGATGACACGGGCGCTGCTGGACCTGGTGCACCGTACCCATGCCATGCTCGCGCCCTACGAGCTGCGCAGGTTCGTCGAGGGTACGCGCGACTGGCTGCTCGGGGCGGCCTGGCGGGCGGCCCGGGCCGAGGCGGGGAGCATGCCTGGGCTCAACGACTTCGTCGCGATGGGACCACTGGCGAACGGTACGCGCTTCTCGCTGACCTGGTCCGACGTCGCACGCGGGGACCGGCCGGCGGCGGACGTGCTCTGCTCCCCCGCCGTGACGGTGCTGACGGATGCGGCGGGATTCGTGGTCAGCGCGGACAACGACCTGTTCTCCTACGACAAGGACGACCACCTGGAACCGCGGGAGGTGAACCTCGTCAATGTCCTCGCCCAGCAGGAGTGCTGCTCCCCCGCCGAGGCGGTGCCACTCGCCGTGGCCCTGCGCGACCGGGTGATGGTGCTGTTCCTCACGCTGCGGGCCCAGCTGGAGGAGGACGGCGCGGACGGCGAACTGCGCCGCCATCTGGCGGCGTTGGGGCACTACGTGGCGGGGTCCATCACCTGGCAGAGCCGGGCGCCCCGGTACGCGAGCCCGCGCAACCGGTACGAACTGCCCCTCGTGGAGGCGGGGTTCGAGGTCCGGTTCGCCGATGCGCCCGCTGCCGCGGGGGCCGAACCGCCGGATCTGCCCGCGCTCGCCTCCTGGTGGAGGCTGCTGCGCGGCTGAACGGTGTCGGGGGC
>NZ_JBSGXU010000286.1:0-7600 GCF_053610205.1 Streptomyces sp. NPDC054932
GGGGGTCTTGGGGGGTGGCACGAGTTCCAGAGGGGGGGGCGGGGGCCGGGGGGCGGAGCCCCCACCGGGGGGGGCCGCGCCCAAAGCCCCCGCGCCGGTATCCCCGGGCGCGGCGGCGGACCGTCACACGGTCAGCGTCCGACGGTGTTCATCAGGACGATGGCCATGAGGTCCAGGAAGATGACGGCAACGACGATGCCGATCATGAACCAGGCCCTGCGCGATTCGTCCATGCGTACGGTCACCTCCCGGCTCGGGCGGGCCACCCTGCGCGGCCGGGGGGCCGCACGGGAGACTCGTCCACCTCCGGCCATGATGACCCGGTTCCGCACGGAGCACAGGTCGGCGGGTCAGGCGACCCAGGTGCCGGTCATCCCGACGACCGCGGAGCCGTCCTGGTCGGCGAGCTTGGTCCCGGTGAAGCCGCGGGCCCACTCCGAGGTCTGGATGCGGAACGCGGGGCTTTCGGCGGTGAGCGCCTCCATGACGGACTCGGCCGCGCCGTCCGGGGTCTGCGCGCCGTTCAGGAACTGGCCGACCGTGCGGTCGACGTAGTGGCGCAGCGCGTCGGAGTACGGTCCGGCCGCGGCGATCCGGGCTTCGAGGTCGAGGCCGATGTTGTTCACGAACTCCGTCGCCACGGCACCGGGCTCGATGACGCAGACGCCCACCCCGACGGCGCCCGCGACGGGGGCCAGGCTCTCCATGTACCCCTCCACGGCGAACTTCGCGGCGCAGTACGCCTCATTGAAGGGCTGGCCGATGACCCCGCCGACGCTGGTGACCGTGATCAGGCGGCCACCCGTGGCCCGCAGGTGCGGCAGGGCGGCCTTGGAGACGTTCAGCACGCCGAAGAAGTTGACCTCCATGACCTCACGGACGTCGGCGACGGATTCGAGCTCGAGGGTGCCCACGTGCCCGGCGCCGGCGTTGTTCACGACGGCGTCCAGCCGGCCGTAGTCGGCGACGACGCCCTCCACCGCGGCGGCGACGGAGGCCTCGTCGACGACGTCGAGCTGCCGGATGTCGAGTTCGACCCCCGCCTCGACGGCGGCCTTGCGCAGGGCGTCGGCGCGGCCGGTGTCACGCAGGGTGGCGACCGTGCGCCAGCCGGCCCGGGCCGCGGCGATCGCGGCGGCCAGGCCGATGCCGGAGGAGGTGCCGGTGATCAGGACGGTGCGGGCGGCTGTTCCGGGGGTGGTGGGGACGGTCGACATGGCGGGGCCTCTCACGGGACGTGATTTATGTGCGTGCACACACACTATAAAATTATGTGCGTGCGCACGCAAGCTCTAGACTGCCGCCATGCCGAAGAAGCTCACCGAAGCCGAGATGCCGGCGGCCGACTACGCCTTCTACGGGCTGGTGTGGGCCGGCACCGTCATGACCGACCGCGTCGACCGCGCCCTGGTCAAGGCCCACGACCTCCCCGTGTCCTGGTTCGAGGTCATGCTGTGGCTGGCGTCCAGCCCCGAGCCGGTGCCCGCCTCCGTCCTCGGCAACAGCACCCTGCTCAGCCGCAGCCAGGTCTCCCGCGTGGTGGACGCCCTGCAGAACCGCGGCCTGGTGACCCGCACGCCCTCGGCGCGCGACGCCCGATCGGTGGAGGTCTCCCTCACGGAGGCGGGACGTACGGTGTTCGCCGAGGCCGACGCCACCCGGCGCGAAGCCCTGGCCCCGGTCTTCACCGAGCTCCTCGACGAGCAGGACCTGGAGGCGCTGGGCACCGTGTGGCGCAAGCTCAAGGCCGCGAAGGCCGCGCAGGCCGCGCAGGCCGAGCAGGAACGCGCCAAGTAGCCCCGCCGGGCCGCACCGGCCCGCGCCCGGCGGTCCCTCAGCGGGTCCGGCCGTCGGGGGTGAGGGTGGCGGCGGCCGCGAAGAGGCGGGCGCAGCGCTGCGTCATGGCCGCCGGAGTCTGCTCCGGATGCTTGACCCACCAGCGGACGAGCGTCGCCACCAGGTCCCGCCAGACGTACTTGAGCGCGTCGGCGTCCAGTGGGTCCGTGGACCCGGCCGCACGCAGCAGTTCCGCGGTACCGCCGGCGGCGAGCCGGTCGATGGCCGCCCAGTACTCCGAGGCCCGGCGCGCGGCTTCACCGCCGGGCGGCAGCGTGGTGTCGTAGAGCACGAACCACGCCTCCCGCCTGCCCTCCAGGGCCGTGAAGATGCTGTGCAGCACGCGCAGCGGCGTGTGCGGCGTGGTCCCGCCGTCGCCCATCGCCGTGCGGATCGTCTCCAGCAGCCGGTCCCCGACGGGGACCAGGCAGGCGACGTACAGGTCCTCCTTGGTGCCGAAGTACTGGTGCAGCAGCGTCTTGGTGACGCCCACCCGACCGGCGATCGCGGGGAGCGACGCGGCCGCGTAGCCGTGGGTGCCGAACTCCTCCGTGGCCGCCTCCAGCATCTGCTGACGGCGGTGCTGCCGCGGGACTCCCTTGGTGCCGGCCTTCGCGGAATTCGGGGAAGGGGTTGCCATGCGGGGATATTATCAGTAGGTAATTTACCGCTAGGTAAATTACCTCGACCCCTGGAGCGCCTCCATGGCCGGCACCACCCCTCAGCCGTCGTCCCGCACCCGCTCCTGGTGGGGCTGGGGCTGGACGGACGCGCATCCCGACGACGCGGAATGCACCGCGATGGGCGCCCTGATCCCCGGCACCCTCGGCCGCCCGCTCCCCGTGCCCCGCGTGAGCGACCTGGACATCGCCGCCCCCGCCGCCGAAGCCCCGCGCAGCCTCGCCCACCTGGTCACCGCCGATCCCGGGGACCGTGCCGCGCACGCCATGGGCAAGGCCTACCGCGACGTGGTGCGCGCCCTGCGCGGACACCCCGGCCGCATCCCCGACCTCGTCGCCCGCCCCAGGGACGACCAGGGCGTGGCCGATCTGCTGGACTGGGCCGGTGAGCGGCAGGTCGCCGTCGTCCCCTACGGCGGGGGCTCCTCGGTCTCGGGCGGCGTCGAGTACCGCGGCGACGCCCACCGGGCCGTCATGTCCCTCGACCTGACCGCCATGGGCCGCGTCCTGGAGGTCGACACCGAGGGCCGGGCGGCGCGCATCCAGGCCGGCACCCTCGGTCCGAGTCTGGAGGACCAGCTGCGGCCCCACGGCCTCACCCTGCGGCACTTCCCGCAGAGCTTCGAGTTCTCCACCCTGGGCGGCTGGCTCGCCACCCGGGCCGGCGGCCACTACGCCACCGGCCGTACGCACATCGACGACTTCGTGCAGTCGCTGCGCGTCGTCACCCCGGCCGGAACCAGCAGCTCCTGGCGGCTGCCCGCCTCCGGGGCGGGCCCCTCCCCCGACCGGCTGTTCCTGGGCTCCGAGGGGACGCTCGGCGTCATCACCGAGGCATGGGTCCGCCTGCAGGAACGCCCCCGCCACAAGGCATCCGCCGCGGTCGCCTTCGCGGACTTCGAGGACGCCCTCCGGGCGGTACGCGCCCTCGCGCAGTCCGACCTCTCCCCCGCCAACTGCCGACTGCTGGACTCCGGCGAGGCCGCGCTGTCGGGCGCGGCGAACGACGGCAGCTCCGTACTGGTCCTCGGGTTCGAGTCGGCGGACGAACCGGTGGCCGCCCGGCTCGAACGGGCCGTCGCCCTGGCCCGTTCGCACGGGGGCCGGCACGACGGTACGGACGACAGGGAGCCCGACGGCGACGCGGCCGTGAGCGCCTGGCGCTCGGCCTTCCTGCGGATGCCCTACCTCCGCGACGGTCTGGCCAGGATGGGCGCGATAGCGGAGACCTTCGAGACGGCGGCCACCTGGGACCGGATCCCCGGCCTGATCGACGAGGTGCGCCGGGAGGTCGGTGCGGCAGCGGTCAAGGCCACCGGACACCCGGCGACCGTCAACTGCCGTCTGACACACGTGTATCCGGACGGAGCGGCGCCCTACTTCACCGTCCTCGCGGCCGGCCGGGCCGGCGACGAGGTGGCCGTCTGGGACGATCTCAAGGCCGTCGCGAGCGAGGTGCTGCACCGCCACCGGGCCACCATCACCCACCACCACGCCGTCGGCCGGGACCACCGACCGGGCTACGACCGCCAGCGCCCCGAGCCCTTTGCGCTCGCCCTGCGGGCGGCGAAGGGGGCACTCGATCCGCGGGGCATCCTCAATCCCGGAGTGCTCGTGGACTGACCGGCCCGGAAGGCCCGGGGCCGGAGGGCCCCGGAAGGCCCCGAAGGGCCAGGTTCGCCGGGTGGTCGAGGCCGCCGCCACGGACCCGGCCCTCCGGCCGGCCGTCGATCAGGGCGCGGCCGGGCACGGTCAGATGCGGTCAGACACGGTCCGCCGCGATCAGGACGTACTGGAAGGAGCCGTCCTTGTAGGAGTTGATGAACGCTTCCTCGATGCCGGTGACCAGGGAGGACGTGGCGCGAAGCTCCCAGTAGGGCAGGGTCTCGGGGGTCAGGTCGATGACGGCCTGCGGCACGAGCCGGTTGTCGGCCATCGCGCGCAGGTACTCCCGGCGGGAGTGGATGTTGCACTCGAAGTGCGCGTTGATCTGGGAGACCCACTTCGAGGGCTGGCCGTAACGCGGGTTCCAGCAGCCGGTGATGGTCACGTACCGGCCGCCGACCGCGAGGACGCGGGAGTGCTCGGCGAACAGGTCCTGCAGGTCGACGTACATGCTCGACTCGTTGTTCCACGAGCCCGCGGCCTGCCCGGTCTCGAACGGCGTGCCGAGCATGTTGCAGACGCGGGCCCGGACGTGGTCCTCGATGCCGAGTTCCTGCGCGCGCCGGTTGGCGAAGTCGGCCTGCTTGGCGGACAGGGTGACGCCCTCGACCTTGCATCCGAAGCGCTGGTGGGCCATCACCATCGAGCCGCCGCGGCCGCAGCCGGCGTCGACGAGGGTGTCGTCGCGCCCGATGGGGCCGAGGTGCTCAAGGAGGAGCTCGGCCTGCGCCGACTCCAGGCGGTGCAGCTCGGCGATCAGCTTCTTCTCGTATGCGCTGTCCTCGGTGTCGCCGAGGGCGGCGTGGTCGATGTCGCCGATGCCGTAGTGGTGGTGGTAAAGGCCGTCGACATCACCGAGACGGAGGTTCACGGGCCTGGCCTCGTGGTCCCAGTAGCGGGCGATGTCCCCCTGATAGGGCGTCACCGGGCCGGGGATGAACACGGAGGGGATACCGGCGGCGGTGGTGAGATCGATGCTAGTCATGAACAATTCCCATCTTTACCAGAAATCGGGCAGGCTGTAGCGAAAGGTGTTGGTCTGGTGCCAGTAATGGTTGCCGTCGACCCATACGGCCACCCCGCGCAGGAAGCGCTGGACGCTCGGAACCGGGCAGGCAAGGGCCAGTTCGGCGGCCGCGGTCTCGAAGTCCCGCATGAGGTCGTTGTGGACCTCGACCGCCTTCAGGTAGGCGTCCTGCTCGGAGCACTTCTCCCGTTCGGCGATCACCACCGGGAGGTTCAGGTGCCGGCCGGGACTGGCCAGTTCCTTGGTGTAGGAGTACAGGTCGTTGACGATCGTCGTGGCGTTCCCGGCGAGGGCGATGACGCGCTGCATGGCGGGCTGCGCATGGAGGTCCGCCGGCAGTTCGTAGCCGCCGACGGAGTCGGTGATGGTGGGACAGGGGCGGAAGTTGTTGAACTGCCGCATCGCCAGGTACTCCCACACCTCGGGGACGTACTCCGTCTGCGCCCAGGCCCCCTCCGCGAGGTAGCCCATGTGCAGTCGGGCCATGTCGTGCCGGAACCGGTCGGCCTGCGAGGCGGTGCTCGCCTGGAGGAAGTACTCCATGGCGGAGCGGTAGGCACGGCGCGGCGCGTCCGAGAGGAGCGACCGCTCCCACTCCGGCGCGTACTCCTTCGTCGTGTGGACGGGGTCGAGCGCCGTGTGCGCGAGCAGCAGGCGCCCGCCGAGGCCGACGGGCGAGCCGCCGTGGTCCTCGCAGTAGCAGTCGTCGACCGCGTTCTCGGCGACCATCAGCCGGGTGGCGAGCATCAGGTGGTCGATGCTGGGGGCGTCGGGATGGCAGGCGACCATGTAGCGCCCGACGGAGAAGCCGTCGAACTGGTCCTCCCAGTCGTCCGGGTACAACGCGACCTCGTCCAGCGCCCAGGCCTTGATCCTGCGGCTGAGCTCCTCCACCCGCGCCGGATCGGGCTCGGGCACCGGGTGGTGGTAGAGCCCCGGGATCGGTCTGCCGGCCGCGGGCGCCGGGGCCTCGGGCGCGCGGGTCGCCGCGGGCTCCTCGCTCCGGGCCCAGTGCAGGCTCGCCGTGCCCAGACCGCTGGGCCCGCGCAGGATCCGTTCGAGGGCGGGACTCGGCTGCGGGGCGGCGGCCGCGCTCCCGTCGGCCACGGGCACGGGCACGGGTTCGGAGATCGGTACGGGGGGCAGTACGGGGGGACCCGCGGGAAGCGCGGGCGGAGAAGGCGCAGCAGGCTCGACGGGGCCGGCGCCGGCGGCTGGTTCGACGCCTGCGGCGAGGGCGTTGGCGAGGATGTGGGCCCCGAAGGACACCACTGCTGCGGGCAGGCTCGACTGCAGAGGGGAAGGCCCAGGATCGGGCATCCGTAACTCCTTGGTGAGATAAGTGGGCTGTCCCGGATCCCGGGCGTGCTCGGCGGGCCAGGACAGGCACAGGTCCTGGCTGTCGCGGCCGTCGGGCAGGTCCTCTTAGTCCCGCCTGCGGGCGATCTGCACGTTCTCCAGCACACCGAGCGCGTCGGGCACCAGGATGGCGGCGGAGAAGTAGGTGGTGACCAGGTAGGAGATGATCGCCTGCTCGCTGATCCCCATGAAGCGCACCGACAGACCGGGCTCGTACTCCTCCGGCAGGCCGGTCTGGCGCAGACCGATGACGCCCTGGTTGTCCTCGCCGGTTCGCATGACGAGGACCGAGCTGGTGTTCTCCTTGCTGATCGGAATCTTGTTGCACGGCAGGATCGGGACCCCGCGCCAGGCCGGGACGGACTGCCCGCCGACGTCGACGTGGTCCGGGTAGAGCCCGCGGGCGTTGAACTCGCGCCCGATCGCGGCGATCGTCCGGGGGTGGGCCAGGAAGAACTTGGAGCCGCGGCGGCGGCAGAGCAGCTCGTCGAGGTCGTCCGGGGTCGGCGGGCCGGAGTGGGTCTGGATCCGCTGCTTGAAGGCGGCGTTGTGGAGCAGACCGAAGTCGCGGTTGTTGATCAGCTCGTGCTCCTGGCGCTCGCGCAGCGCCTCGATGGTGAGCCTGAGCTGTTCCTCGGTCTGGTTGTGCGGCCCGTTGTAGAGGTCGGCGACCCTGGTGTGGATGCGCAGCACGGTCTGCGCGATGGAGAGTTCGTACTCACGGGGCTTGAGCTCGTAGTCGACGAAGGCGCCGGGCAGGTCTGCCTCGCCGGTGTGGCCGGCCGACATCGCGATCTCGGCCTCGCCGTGCCGGTTCTGGCGCTGCTGCGGGAGCGAGCTGAACCGGTCGATGTGGGACTGGAGTTGCGGTGCGGCGGCGAGCACGGAGGCGAAATCGCCGCGGGAGAGGGTGAGCAGGATGCCGGGGGTCTCGGCGGTCGCCGTGTAGTCCCACGTGGCATCGGAGTCCAGCAGGGCGTTCTCGCCGAAACGGTCGCCGTCGGCAAGTACGGCGACGGCGACGTCGTCGCCG
>NZ_JBSGXU010000287.1:0-7494 GCF_053610205.1 Streptomyces sp. NPDC054932
GCAGCGACGCGACGACGAAGGAGGAGCGCCCTTGAGGGGCCGGCCCGACACGGAGAGACGATGGGACTGACGGGAAACCCCCATACACATCCCTGACCGCCGCCCCACCGAAGCCCCGCCCCCCGAAGCCGCCCCGCGCCCGCATCGGCCCTGGCTCCCGCCCCCCGGCACACCGCGCCGCTCTGTCAGAGCGTGCCAGAACACTGGTCGTGAGCACAGTTTCTGACGTACCGTCATATCTGCCCGAGCCGCCCCCTGCAGCCGCCCCTGCAGCCATCCCCCGAGCCGCCCCGCCCGCAGCCACCCCCCAAGTCGTCCAGGAGGTTCGCCATGCCCGCCGACCGGCCCGTCGCCCTCGACGAATACCCCATCCATCAGGCGCCCTTGTCGATGAAGCACCTCGTCAGCGGCGACCGGAACGCCTATGACCGCTGCATCTTCCACGTCTTCGACCACGCAGGCCGCGCCGTCCTGATACTCGGCCTCGGCGTCTACCCCAACGCCGGGGTCATCGATGCCTACGCTACCCTCCGCATCGGTGACGACCTCCTCGCCGTCCGGGCCTCCGACGCCCTCACCGACGACCGTATGAACCTCTCGGTGGGACCCCTGTCCATCACCGTCGACGTGCCGCTCAAGCAGCTCACGCTGAGCTGCGCTCCCGACCCGGCAGACCCGCACGGGCTCTCGTACGACATCACCTGGACCGCCGAGTTCCCTGCCGTCTGGGAGCCGCACCACATCCAGCGGCGCGGCGACCGCCTCATGCTGGAAGGGCGCCGCTTCGTCCAGGCCGGCCGGGTCGCCGGCACGATCCGGGCCAAGGGCGAGGAGTTCACCCTCACACCGGGGGAGTGGACCGGTACCCGTGACCGGAGTTGGGGGGTGCGGCCGATTCCCGGGGAGGAAGGGGGTCGCGCGGCCGAGGAGCACCGCCCCGAGGGGTTCCACTGGCTGTGGATCCCGGTCCGCTTCGAGGACCGCTTCGTCATGGTCATCGCCCAGGAGGACGCGGACGGCCACCGCACCCTGAACGAGGCCGTCCAGGTCTTCCCCGAGGGCAGCGGCCGCAATGACGTCCAACTCGGCTGGCCGCACACCGAGATCCGCTATCGCCCCGGCAGCCGGCATCCCGAGCGGGCCGTCGTCCACCTCACCGACCCCTCCCGCAAGCCCCTCGAGCTGGGCGTGGAGATCCTCAACTCCTCCCCGCTCGCCGTCGGCGCCGGCTATCCGCCGGCCGGCGACTGGCAGCACGGCACCTGGCAGGGCCGCGGCTGGAGCGACCGCCGCGTCTACGACCTCTCCGACCCCGCGGCCCACCCGATGGCCGCCTTCGGGGTGACCGACCACTCGGCCCGTTTCACCCTCGACGGGCAGGTCGGTCACGGCATCTTCGAGCACGGCAGCTTCGGGCGCCACGACCCGAGCGGTTTCGCCGACTACTCCTCCGTCGCCCAGTAGGAAAGGGGACCGACCATGGCCACCGCACCACGTCCGCGCACCTCCACCCGCGAGCCCGAGGAGCTCGGCCGCCGGCTCGCGGCCTGGCTGGACACCAGGCTCCCCGGCGCGAAGGTCACGGGTGTCTCCGTCCCGGGATCCAACGGAATGTCCAGCGAGACCCTGCTCTTCGACATAGAGCACCCCGACACCCCGCTCCGCGCCTGCGCGCTGCGGCTCGCCGCCGACCCTGCCGCCTACACCGTCTTCCCGACCTACGACATGCCGCGCCAGCACCGGGTGATGAGCCTGGTCGCCGAGCACACGGACGTGCCCGTCCCGCGCGTGCAGTGGCTGGAGGAGGACCCCGGCCCGCTGGGGGCCCCGTTCTTCGTGATGGCGCGCGCGGAGGGCCGGGTCCCGCCCGATGTCATGCCCTACACCTACGAGGGCAACTGGCTGCATGCCGCCAGTGATGCCGAGCGCGCCGCCCTCCAGGAGGCGAGCATCTCGCTGCTGGCCCGCCTGCACGACCAGTTCCCGTCGAAGGAGGCGGAGTTCCTCCTGCCCGAGGGCGAGGGCACCCCGCTGCGCCGGCACGTGGACGCCCAACGCGCCTACTACTCCTGGGTGGTGGGCGGGCTCGCCCCGTCACCGCTCATCGAGAGGGCGTTCGCCCGTCTGGAGGAGCTGTGGCCGCAGGACGAGGGACCGGCCGTCCTGAACTGGGGCGATGCCCGCATCGGCAACGTCATCTACGACGGTTTCACGCCGGTGGCCGTCCTGGACTGGGAGATGGCGGCGTACGCCCCGCGCGAGGTGGACCTGGGCTGGACCGTCTACCTGCACCGGTTCTTCCAGGACCTCACCGTCGGCTTCGGCCAGCCCGGCCTGCCGGACTTCCTGCGCCGCGAGGACCTGGAGCGCAGGTACGCCGAACTCACCGGGCACACCCCGCAGGACATGGAGTTCCACACCCTCTACGCGGCCCTGCGGCACGGGATCGTGATGCTGCGCATCGCCTACCGGCAGGCCCACTTCGGCGAGGTCGAGGTCCCGGCGGATCCCGACAGCCTGATCCTGCACCACGCCAGCCTGGCCGCCATGGTGCAGGGGACGTACTGGTAGGGGAGCAGGGGCAGCGGGAAGGGAGCCGAGCGCCGGGCGGCCGTCAGGCCGCCTGGGCGTGCTGCTGCCGCGTCTGCGCCTGCTGCCGCGGCAGTACCGGGCTCACCACACGGACCGGACGCGAGCCCGGACCGCCGACGTGGGAGAAGGGCTGCGTCCGCCAGTCCAGGCCCTGCGGCAGGGTCGACAGGACGACGGATTCCAGCTCCTGCGCCTCCACCGGCTGGATCATGCCGACGGTGGGCAGGGCATCGGTGGCGGGCCGCCCGGTGCCCGCGCACACGGTGAGGCCGAAGGGGTTCCACGGGGTCAGGCAGAGGGCGTGCTGCGGCAGGTACTCCTCGTCCGCGACGAGGGCGATCGACTGGCCGCAGTCGGGGCAGATCGCGTGGTGGATGTCGAATCCCTCGAGGTCATCGAGGTAGTCGCCGTCCCCGCCGTCGTCCGGGTACGTGCCGTCCCCGGAATCGAGCGGTTCCAGGGGCTCCGGTTCGATGCGACCGGCGCGCTTGGTATTCAGCATGGATGTACTCCCCCTTGGGTGGGCCGGGCGGGCAGGTTCTTCGGCCTCGGCCACAGCAACCAATTCCCGTCGAGCGTCACGAGTAACCACAACAGACAGGCCTCCACCTGCATACCCCTGTGGCCTTGGTCACATGCCTGGCGCAGATGCCTCCAGTGGGCGGACAGCACTGGGCCTGGAGCGCCCTTGGCCGTAAGTTGAGCGGCTATGAGCGCAATGGAGGAGCTGGACCGCCAGATCGTGGATCTGCTCGTGCGGGACGGGCGGATGAGCTACACGGATCTGGGCAAGGCCACGGGACTGTCCACGTCGGCAGTCCATCAGCGAGTACGACGTCTGGAGCAGCGCGGGGTGATCCGCGGCTATGCGGCCGTGGTCGATCCGGAGGCCGTCGGCCTGCCGCTGACCGCGTTCATCTCGGTCAAGCCCTTCGACCCGAGTGCCCCGGACGACATCGCCGACCGGCTGGCCGGCGTCCCCGAGATCGAGGCCTGCCACAGCGTCGCGGGCGACGAGAACTACATCCTGAAGGTGCGCGTCGCCACCCCCCTGGAGCTGGAAGACCTCCTGGGCCGCCTGCGTGCCCTCGCCCACGTCTCGACGCGCACGACGGTCGTCCTGTCCACCCCTTACGAGGCCCGCCCGCCCCGCGTCTGATTCCGCACGCCCGGCACGCCCCGCACGCCCCGCACGCGCTTGGTGAGCGCGCTGCCCGCGCCCCGAACGCGCCCGTGCGCGACCCGGACCCCGGGCGGAAGCCCGGGAGTCCCGCCCCTGCCCCGCCCGGTGCGGGGGCGGTCCGGGAAGGCCGTCCGCGGGGCCCGCCGTGCCTCGCGCCCACCCGCGTCCACGCGCGCCCTGCGAACACGCGAAACTTGTCCCCATGACCGAGCGCGCGACACCCGCCCCCACCGACCCCACCCGCACCGTCCTCCTCCGCGGGGGCGAGGTGCACAGCCCCGCCGACCCCTTCGCCACCGCGATGGTCGTCGAGCGCGGCCGCATCGCCTGGGTCGGGTCCGAGGGCGCCGCCGACGCCTTCGCGCAGGGTGTGGACGAGGTCGTCGACCTCGGTGGCGCGCTCGTCACGCCCGCCTTCACCGACGCCCACGTCCACACGACCTCCGCGGGCCTGGCCCTGACCGGGCTGGACCTCACAGGAGCCCGCTCCCTGTCCGCCGCGCTGGACCTGGTACGCGGCTACGCCGCGAGCCGTCCGGCCGACCGGGTGCTCCTCGGGCACGGCTGGGACGCCGCCCGCTGGCCCGAGCGCCGGGCCCCGCACCGCGCCGAGCTCGACGAGGCCACCGGCGGCCGCCCGCTCTACCTCAGCCGCATCGACGTGCACTCGGCCGTGGTCACCACGGCCCTGCTCGCCCTCGTCCCGGGGGTCCGGCCCGACGGCGACCGGCCGCTGACCGCCGACGACCACCACGCCGTACGGCGGGCCGCGCTGGCCGCCGTCACTCCCGCCCAGCGCGCCGAGGCCCAGCGGGCCGCCCTCGACCGGGCCGCGTCCCTCGGCATCGGCTCCGTACACGAGTGCGGCGGGCCCGACATCTCCTCCGCCGAGGACTTCACCGGTCTGCTGGCGCTGGCCGCCGAGCGGCCCGGGCCGCGCGTCTTCGGGTACTGGGCCGACCGCGACCTCGCCCTGGCCCGGGAGCTCGGGGCCGTCGGAGCCGCCGGGGACCTGTTCGTCGACGGCGCCCTCGGCTCGCACACGGCCTGCCTGCACGCCCCGTACGCGGACGCCGCGCACACCGGCACCGAGTACCTCGACGTGCGCGCCGTCACCGAGCACGTGGCCGCCTGCACCGAGGAGGGCCTCCAGGCCGGTTTCCACGCCATCGGCGATGCCGCGATCAGCGCCGTCGTCGAGGGTATCCGGGCGGCTGCCGAAAAGGTCGGCCTGGCACGCGTCCGCGCCGCCCGGCACCGGGTGGAGCACGCGGAGATGATGACCCCCGCCACCATCGCCGCCTTCGCGGAGCTGGGGCTCACCGCCTCCGTGCAGCCCGCGTTCGACGCGGCCTGGGGCGGCGAGGACGGCATGTACGCGGACCGGCTCGGCGCCGAGCGCGCCCGCACCCTCAACCCGTACGCGGCCATGCTCAAGGCGGGTGTCCCGCTGGCCTTCGGCTCGGACGCGCCGGTCACCCCGCTCGACCCGTGGGGCACCGTCCGCGCGGCCGCCTTCCACCGGACGCCCGAGCACCGGATCTCCGTACGGGCCGCCTTCACCGCCCACACGCGGGGCGGCTGGCGGGCGCTGGGACGCGACGACGCGGGCGTTCTCGTCCCCGGCGCGCCCGCCGACTACGCGGTCTGGCAGACCGGTGACCTGGTCGTTCAGGCCCCCGACGACCGGGTCGCCCGCTGGTCCACCGACCCCCGCTCGGGCACCCCCGGACTACCCGATCTGACCCCCGGATCCGACCTGCCGGTGTGCCTCGCGACCGTCGTCGGCGGGCGGGAGGTATTCGTACGCCCACAGGGGTGATCCGGCGGGCCTCGGTTCGGTACGGGCGGGCGGACCCGGATAGGTTCGGCCGGGTCCACCACAGGAAGTCCGTGCCGGACGACGCCGTCTGCGCAGCGCGCCCGCGCCTCGGGGGCGAGGGAAGGTTTCGCCGGGCGGTCGGTGGCCCCGGATCGGGGTCCGGCGGTCCAGTAGACAACGGTCACGGCGGCCCGCAGCCAGCGGGCGTCCGACCGGCCCGAAGGACCGCGGGCCCCGATCCCTGTTCTAAAGTCATCCTCTGCGACCAGACGTACAGGACGTGCAAGAGCACAAAAGGGGACTCAGTGAGCGACGGCGGACAGCGGACCTACGGGCCGCTCGGTACAGCCTTGGTGATCATTCCGACCTACAACGAGGCGGAGAACATCGGGCTGATCGTCGGGCGCGTCCGCGCGGCGGTGCCCGAGGCCCACATCCTGGTCGCGGACGACAACAGCCCCGACGGCACCGGCAAGCTCGCCGACGAACTCGCGGCCGGTGACGACCACGTCCACGTCCTGCACCGCAAGGGCAAGGAGGGGCTCGGCGCCGCCTACCTGGCGGGCTTCGTCTGGGCCCTGGAGGCCGGTTACGGCGTGATCGTCGAGATGGACGCCGACGGATCCCACCAGCCGGAGGAGCTGCCCCGACTGCTCACCGCGCTGGCCGGGGCCGACCTGGTGCTGGGCTCCCGCTGGGTGCCGGGCGGCCGCGTCGTCAACTGGCCCAAGAGCCGCGAGTTCCTCTCGCGCGGCGGTTCGACGTACTCCCGGCTGATGCTGAACGTCCCGATCCGGGACGTGACCGGCGGCTACCGCGCCTTCCGCCGCGAGACCCTGGAGGGCCTGGGCCTGGACCAGGTGGCATCCGCGGGCTACTGCTTCCAGGTCGACCTGGCCCGCAGGGCCGTGCAGAAGGGCTTCCGCGTGGTGGAGGTGCCCATCACCTTCGTCGAGCGTGAGTTCGGCGACAGCAAGATGAGCAAGGACATCGTGGTGGAGGCCCTGTGGCGGGTCACCCAATGGGGCCTCAAGGCCCAGGCGTCCAAGCTGCTCGGCAGGGAGAGCGGCAAGGAGACCGGCCACGGCACGGACAAGCCGGGCGCCGGAGCTTGAGCCCTGGAGGCGCCCGGCGACCGCGGGACACCCCCTAGGGGATGTCCGGTACCTCCGGCTGAGGCCGCTTTTACGCGGCCCCAGGCACACTGGGTGGTATGACGACCGGCATTTCCACGGCCCCCCGGCGGCGTTCGCCCGCCCGTACGTTCCTTCCCCTGGCGATTGCCGCCTGGCTGATCCTGGAGATCTGGCTGCTCACCGTGGTCGCGGACGTGGCCGGCGGGCTCGGCGTGGCCGCGCTGCTGGCGGGCGGCATCGTCCTGGGCGCGGTGGTCATCAAGCGCGCCGGGCGGCGTGCCTTCAAGAACCTCGCGGACACCTTCCAGCAGGCCCAGCAGGGGCAGCAGCCCACCCCGCAGCAGCCCGGCCAGGGCAATGGCCTCACCATGCTGGCCGGCCTGCTCCTGATGATGCCGGGCCTGATCTCCGACGCGGCGGGCCTGCTCCTGCTGCTCCCGCCCGTCCGGGCCCGGATCGCGCGCCGCGCCGCCCGCTCGCTGGAGCGGAAGATGGCCGCCTCGCCCGCCGGCAGCTTCGGTGACGCCTTCCAGCAGGCCCGTATCCACTATCCCGACGGCAAGGTCGTCCAGGGCGAGGTCATCCGCGAGGACGGCCCCGGGCAGCAGGGCGGGCCGGACGCGGCGTACCGCCCGCCGCTGGCCCCGTAGCCCGTGGCCCCGTAGGGCCGCGGAAGCAGCACAAGCCGAGGGGCCCCGCCACACACTGTGTGGCCTGTCTCGTATAGACAAGAGAACCTGCAGGCGCGGAAAGAAGTTAAG